>JABHFC010000206.1 GCA_018676275.1 Gammaproteobacteria bacterium
CGGCGGCAACAGGGGTTCGAATCCCCTTGGGGACGCCATTTCCAAAATCCACCTATTTGGTGGAATTTGGAAATGTGTGTTTGTAATGGATTTGATTTGAAGCCCGCGGTTCGACAATTTTGTCAGGAACAAAATTGAACGGCCAAAGGCCGGCCCGCAGGGCAAAGTACAGGACGTACTTTGTAATCCCCTTGGGGACGCCATTATTTAGAAACCACCGAAAGGTGGTTTTTTTATGTGAGGATAGTCAATAGATTCGGCAAGTAGTTATATAGTCGATCTTGTTTATTCTGTATCGCACAATGTTATAATCCTATCGCCAGAGAAATACTGGCTAAGTGGATGATTTATTTATAAAAAATAGAGTTTAGAACGAACTGAAGATGAAAATACTTGTCACTGGTGCTGCGGGCTTTATTGGTGCGGCTTTATGCAGGCGCTTACTGGAACGAGGTGACGAAGTTGTCGGAATTGATAATCTTAACGATTATTATGATGTTCAGCTCAAGAAAGACCGGTTGGCAACGATTGAATCTGCGTCAAACTTTCAATTCTTGAAACTGGATATCTCCGACAGAGATGAAATGTCTAAACTTTTCCAATCTCATAAACCTGAACGGGTTGTACATTTGGCAGCACAGGCCGGAGTCCGGTATTCAATCGAAAATCCTAATGCCTATGTTGATGCCAATTTGGTTGGCTTCGTCAATATTCTTGAAGGATGTCGAAACAATGATGTGGAACACCTTATTTACGCTTCTTCAAGTTCTGTCTATGGTGCTAACATCAGGACACCTTTTTCTGTTACCCATAATGTTGATCATCCATTGTCATTATATGGTGCAACAAAAAAAGCAAATGAGTTAATGGCGCACACCTATAGCCATCTGTATCAATTACCCTCCACCGGGTTGCGGTTTTTTACAGTTTATGGGCCATGGGGGAGACCTGACATGTCTCCATTTTTGTTTGTCAGTAAGATCATCAATGAAGAACCAATACAGGTTTTTAATGAAGGTAATCATATGCGTGATTTTACTTATATAGATGATGTGACGAGAGGAATAGAACGAGCTATTGATAATATCCCATATGCGGATAAAAATTGGGATCCAGATTCGCCTAATCCTAATACAAGTTCAGCTCCTTATCGAGTTTATAATATTGGGAATCAGAGACCGGTAAAACTACTCGAATATATTAAAGTGATAGAGAAATGTGTGGGCAAGGAATCAATAAAAGAGTTTTTACCGCAACAGGCAGGTGATGTAATTGCTACACATGCTGATATTTCCGAATCTACATCTGACCTCGGTTATGGGCCAACGACTATATTAGAGAAAGGAATGTCAGCATTCGTTTCCTGGTATAAATCATATTACAAAATAGTCTAATGGAAATTTGTCGAAAAATATCTGTGGTGGGAATGGGGTATGTAGGTTTACCGGTTGCAGTTGCGTTTGGAAAATACGGTAAGGTGATAGGCTTCGATATAAATGAAGATCGAATAGCGGAACTACAGTCAGGTGTAGATAAAACAAATGAGGTGTCTCCTGATGAGTTAAAAAACGCAGACATTATTTACACATCCAACCCGGAAGAATTAAAACAGGCGGATTTCCATATTATTGCAGTACCCACTCCAATAACAGATTCCAAAAGTCCGAATATGGAGCCATTACTTAACGCATCTCTTACGGTTGGAAGGCAATTAAAAAAAGGTGACATTGTAGTATATGAATCAACTGTATATCCGGGTGCAACTGAAGAAGATTGTATGCCAGTGCTGGAACGTGAATCTGATCTGAATTGTGGTAGCGATTTTTTCATAGGGTACTCTCCCGAACGAATAAATCCCGGGGATAAGTCTCATACCTTTACTTCTATCAAGAAAGTCGTTTCTGGACAAACAACAGAGATTTTGGAAATTGTAGCAAGTGTTTATGGATCAGTAATCGAAGCTGGCGTGCATAAAGCGCCTTCAATAAAGGTTGCAGAAGCTGCCAAGGTAATCGAAAACACGCAAAGGGATATTAATATTGCCTTAATGAACGAGCTTGCTTTGATATTTGATAGATTAGGTATTGATACAAATGATGTATTGGAGGCGGCAGGGACTAAATGGAACTTTTTACCGTTTACGCCCGGTTTAGTTGGTGGGCATTGCATCGGTATTGATCCTTATTACCTTACTTACAAAGCATCCAAGACGGGATACATTCCCGATCTAATTTTGGCTGGTCGACAAATAAATGATGCAATTGGAAATCATATAGCAACACAGGTGGTTAAACACTTAATTAAGTCAGGCGTAAGAGTGGATCAATCTGTTGTAACCATTCTGGGTTTTACATTTAAAGAAAACGTCCCTGATGTTCGCAACACCAGAGTGATAGATATTATATCTGCACTAAAAGAATATGGGATTGATGTGCAGATACATGACTCCGTAGCAGAAAATGGGGAATCATCGAATGGACATGGAATTTCATTGCTTGGATTTGACGAGCTACTCGCAGCTGACGCGGTGATATTCGCGGTGCCGCATGCAGAGTATTTAAGCGGTGGATGGGATTTCATAACAGGGTTGTTGAAAGAAAATCAAGGAGTGGTGTTTGACGTAAAAGGTGTGCTTGATAGAGATGCCAAACCAGACGGAATCACATTAAAAAGATTGTAATTTATCAGGGGACAATTTTGAACGTAACGATGTTAGGGAGTGGCTATGTAGGTCTTGTATCAGGAGCCTGCCTTGCAGAATTTGGAGCCAATATTACATGTGTTGATGTCGATGCTGAAAAGATAGAACGTCTAAATGCAGGTGAGATACCAATCTATGAACCAGGTCTTGATGATCTGGTGAGGAAAAATGTAAAGGAAGGTCGATTAAAATTTAGTGGATTATGTAGTGATATTATTTCTACCAGTGATTTAATCTTCATAGCAGTAGGAACGCCATCAAGGCATGGTGATGGTCATGCTGACCTAAGTTATGTTTTTCAGGCAGCAAAAGACATCGCTCCGCATTTGAGGAACTATACGGTCATTGTCGATAAATCTACAGTACCTGTTGGCACTGCACGTAATGTAAAACGAATAGTAAAAGAAACTAATTCCGATGCTGATTTCGATATTGCGTCTAATCCCGAGTTTCTGAGAGAAGGCGCAGCAATCTCAGATTTTATGCGCCCAGATCGAGTGGTAATTGGTGTAGAAAATAGACGAGCTGAAAAATTGTTACGTGATCTATACCGACCATTGAATCTTATTGAATCGCCTGTGTTATGCACGGGGCTTGAAACAGCTGAATTGATTAAATATGCTTCGAACGCTTTTCTCGCAACGAAGATCAGTTTTATTAACGAAATGGCAGCTTTATGTGAGGAAGTAGGTGCAGACGTGCACGACGTGTCGAAGGGTATGGGACTAGACGGTAGAATTGGGAGAAAGTTTTTACATCCAGGTCCAGGTTACGGGGGGTCATGTTTTCCCAAAGATACGAAAGCCCTGGCCCGCATTGCGCAAGAGCATGGTGCAGCAAGTCGCATTGTTGAAACTGTGATTGAAGTGAATGAAGCACAAAAGGCACGCATGATAAATAAAATACGTACGGCCTTGGGTGGTGATGAGTCGAATAAGACTGTTGCTGTATTAGGCTTGACCTTTAAACCCGAAACAGACGATATGCGCGAAGCACCGTCATTGGCAATCTTGCCAAAATTAATTGAAAATGGCATGAGGGTAAGAGCACATGATCCTCAGGGAATAAAAGAAGCGAAAAATTTATTACCTGATTCAATTGAATATTTTTATAATCTGAATGAAGTCTATAGAGGTGTTGATGCTGTCATATTGATAACAGAATGGAATATTTATCGTGGAATGGATATGTCCCAATTGTTAGATAGTATGTCGGGTAACACATTCATTGACCTTAGAAACGTGTATGAAGTAGATGAAATGAAAGCTATGGGTTTTGACTATCATTGTGTAGGACGGAAATAGTAGTTTTGACGGACGATATTAAAGCCTGGTACTTAGTTCATTCCAAACCGCGCCAGGAGTACCTCGCACAGGAAAATCTGGAACGCCAGGGATATGGGACCTATCTACCTGTAACTTCTGTTAGGCGTCGAAAAGACGGTAAAACAGTTAGTGAAGTTGGTCCTATGTTTCCCAGATACTTATTTATCCATCTAAGCGAAAAAACTGACGATTGGGGTCCGATACGTTCTACATTAGGAGTTGCTAATCTCGTGAGATTTGGGCAGACCCCCACTAGGGTTCCTAACCAATTGATTTCTAAGATAAAACAGCGTGAGGATGCTGAAGGTATATGCGTTTTGCCGGAAAGAGCTTACAAAAAAGGGGACAGTGTGAGAATAGTAGAAGGTCCCTTTGAAGGTTATGAAGCAATATTTCAATCAAAAAATACCAGAAATCGCGTTACATTATTATTAGAATTGCTACAGAATTCAATAAATATTGAATTAGATCAAAAGGTTATAGATATTGTTAATTAAAAGCGCGCCTCTATACATTTCCTCTTAATTAAATTCCATTCGGAAAGTGTTCATATTGTGAACAACCTGTATTACTATGTTCAAACAATGAACGCATTTGAAAAAGAAGAAGAATTGACCCGCGAACTTCTCGAAATTATTGAGACTCAAGAAAATGTGACGCAAAGAGGTTTGGCAGATAAGTTGAATGTTGCACTTGGTCTGACCAATTCCTATTTGAAGCGATGCGTAAACAAAGGATTTATCAAGGTTAAGCAGGTTCCTGCAAATCGTTATCTTTACTACCTGACACCTAAAGGCTTCGCCGAAAAGAGCAGGCTTTCTGCAAAATATCTATCAACATCATTTGATTTTTATCGCAGGGCAAGCGAATCCATTGTCACTTTATATAACCAATGTCTCGCAAAGGGTTGGAAACGGATAGTACTTTGCGGTGAATCTGAACTGGCGGAGATTGCTTATATCCGGTCTCAGGAGCTTGAAATTCATGTGCTTGGATTGTGGGATCAGAAAAGATATAAAAGTGAATATCTGGGTTTGCCTGTCTGGAAAAAGCTTGAAGACATCGTTGCACATGACGCGTGTCTGGTCACAAATGTAAGCGAAGTTGCAAATACCTATGATGAAATGAAAAAGAAGATTTCGGATGAACGAATATTGATACCGACAGTTCTTGGTTTTCGACGACCGGCATAATTAGATCTAGTGGTAAATGGCAAGGATGCCAATAAAGGACAATGAGTAACATAAAATCTACGATGCATGTGCAACGTATGGCGGTAGCGTGCCTGAAACTGATATAATTACAGTGTCCTAAAAAGATTAATATAAAAATGAAAGATGACAAAGATACACAAACTGTAAATCTACAACTTACTCCTGCTTACGATCAGCGGGATGAGATCAGTCTATATGACATATGCTGTATTTTTATAAAGTATAAGCTTCATATCATTGCTGCTACATTATTTTTTACAATTGCCAGTTTAGTATATGCATTCGTGGTGAGTCCCGTATACGAAGCAGTTGCCTATCTTGCACCACCAAATGAACGCGACATTGCGGGCTTGAATATTTTTTATCTAGACATCGAAGGGTTATCAATACCGACTAGTCCAGAGAAAGTGTTCAATAAATATCTAATGAATTTCTATTCTCGCTCAATTCGCAGACAGTATTTTGATACAAATAATTTACTCGAGAAACTGGCAAATAAAAATGCGGGTAACGTGAACGAGGAAAAGGTATTTGAAAATAGTTTCAATAATTTACTTTCTTTTAGAAAGTCAGATGAAGATAAAAATATTATATTGCCCCAACTAATGGCGAAAGAAGCAGAACACGCATCATTATGGTTGAATGAGTTTATTTATTTTGTTGATACTGAAACAGTGAGTTCACTTAAAAAGGATGTAAAGAAAGTTATTGCTCTTAAAAAACAATCAATTAATGACAATATAATTCTTGTACGGGAACATGCCAAAAAGAAACGTTTTGATGAGATTCAACGCCTATCTGAAAAAGATGATATTAATAGCAGAACTATTGAAAACAAAATTACAGCACTTAAGAATAAATCAAGAAAGGAATTGAAAGACGGAATATTAGTCTTAGAAGAATCGAATAATATCGCAAAAAAATTGGGAATAGGAGGGCCGATATCTTTTGCCGCCGGAAATAAGTCTACAGAATCATCTGACTTGCTGATTAATTTGGGAGACATGCCTGGCTATACACGTGGCTTTGAAGCACTATCTGCTGAATTGGAATTTCTAAAAGATAGAAAAAATAAAGATTCA
>JABHFC010000207.1 GCA_018676275.1 Gammaproteobacteria bacterium
ACATTGAAAATGGCCGCGTTACCCTGCAATAAATCACTGCGCTCCATACCAGGTCCTCGGGGTTTGGCGCCCACTAGAAAAGCATAATCGGCATCTTTAAACGCGACATTGGCATCATCGCTGGTTTCAACTCCAGCCAAAGTTGAAAAAGCACAATCTTCCAGTTCCATCACAACACCTTGCAGAGCTGGTAAAGCGGGCGTGACCTCAAGCAGTTGTAATATCACCGGCTGACCCTGACCCAATAACTGACCAGAAGCGATTCTGAACAAAAGTGCATATCCTATTTGACCAGCTGCGCCAGTAACGGCAACACGAACGGGTGATTTCATCTCAAAGATCTCCAACGATTTAAATTTAAATAATAGTATCCTGACTTGAATCAGAACAATTTATGATTACAAAACTGTTTTTCATTTAAGAAAAAGCGAGTAGTCAAAAATGACCAACTCGTAAACATGAATTATCAAACAATCGATCAGCTAGCGCTTGGCAACATCCACGTAATCTCTTTTTTCGGTACCGATATAAAGCTGGCGTGGTCGACCAATTCGAAAATCGGGATCTTCCATTAACTCTATCCATTGCGCAATCCAGCCTGCACTTCTGGCCATTGCAAACATCACTGTAAACATGCTTACTGGTATTTTCAAAGCCTGGTAAATCAAGCCCGAATAAAAGTCGACATTAGGATAGAGTTTTCGCTCTATAAAATAATCATCTTCCAGAGCAATGCGCTCGAGCTCCATCGCCACTTCAAACATTGGCTGATCAATATTCATTTCTGTTATCAAATCGTGACAGGCTTTACGAATAATTGTCGCTCTCGGATCGTAATTTTTATAAACACGATGCCCGAAACCCATCAATCGAAAAGGGTCATCCTTATCTTTTGCTTTATCAACAAATTTCTGGATGTTGCTGGTATCGCCGATTTCTTCAAGCATATGAACTACAGCTTCGTTGGCACCACCATGTGCCTTGCCCCATAGAGTATTAATCCCTGCAGCGATACAGCCGAAGGGATTACTTTCCGCGCTGCCAGCAAGCCTGACGGCTGAAGTACTGGCATTTTGTTCATGGTCGGCGTGCAGGATTAATAGCAGTTCCAGAGCGCGAATCGCCACCGGCGGCGGAGCATATTGTTCACTTGGCCAGGAGAATGTCATATATAGAAAGTTTTCGACGAATCCCTTGTCGTTATCGGGGTAAACAAACGGCAGACCTGAGGCGTAGCGATAACACTTGGACGCAATATTTGGCATTTTGGCAATAACACGTTTCGCTGTCAGCAAGCGGTGTTCCGGATTCTGGATGTCGGTGGCATCGTGATAATAGGACGCCAGGGCATTGACAACGCCTGCCATAATTGACATTGGATGCGCATCATAGCGATAGCCCTGGTAAAAACGGGACAGATGCTCGTGCGTCATTGTATGCATCTTAATAGCATGGTCCCAGTCAACCATTTCCTGACTATTTGGTAACTCACCATGTAGCAGCAAGTAGCATACTTCGGTGAAATTACTATTTTCAGCCAGCTGCTCAATGGGGTAGCCACGGTGAAGAAGCACACCGTTATCACCGTCAAGATAGGTAATTGAACTCCGACAACTTGCAGTCGTTCCAAAACCGGGGTCGATGGTAAACATACCAAGTTCCTTGTGCAGCAGCTTGGTATCAATGACAGGTTCACCATAGGTACCCGATATGATCGGGCACTCCAGCTGGTTACCCGTTCTGTTATCGGTAATCGTTACTGTATCAGACATCTGTTGCCTCCGTAGCAGGGTATTTTTTAAAACTTACTAATGAAAATTATTATTCTTATGTCCCCATTATTTTTCTAGCATACAGGTCTAAGTGAATCTCTCGCAAGCCTCTGGCAAAAATGAGGCCCAAAATATGCATGTTCACATGACAAAATTTACTATTCGTCTAAACTTGTATGCACAATCGAACGAATCACTTAAAATGTGCTTGAATAAGCCATTGAGAAATATCGAAAAATACAAAAATTTCCCCTGCTCAAAGCCAAAGCAGGTAACAACTTGAAAACGCGGGTATTAACATCAATGAGTCAAATTAAACTATCTCACCTGTACAGTGGCAATGCTGACTTCATCGAACAACTTTATGAACAATATCTGCAGGATCCGTCCGCGGTCGATGCTGAATGGCGTGAATATTTCAATGATTTGCAGGATAATGAATCTGGCAAAGATATAGCGCATTCCCCTGTCCAGCAGGCTTTTTATCAGGCAGCAAAACGGGGGAGAACGACCAGTCACTCACAGCCAGCAGAAGATAGTGGCTCTCATCAGAAACAGGTCTCTGTCCTGCAGTTAATCAATGCCCATCGTTTTCGTGGCCACAGTCAGGCCACTCTTGATCCACTGGAACAACATGAACGTCCGCCTGTACCAGAACTTGATCCTGCTTTTCATGGGCTTAGCTCAGCCGACATGGATACAGTTTTCAATACAGGTTCGCTTTTCGCGACCGACGAGGCAACGCTGGCAGAAATTCTCGATATTGTCCGCAGCACCTATTGCCATAATATTGGCGCCGAATACATGCACATTAACGAGACTGAACAAAAACGCTGGATTCAACATTACCTGGAGAGTTGCCGTTCCAAACCTGGCTACTCATCGGAAAAAAAGAAAAATATTCTTGAGAAAGTAATTGCTGCTAATGCACTGGAAGCTTATTTGCATACCAAGTATGTAGGCCAGAAACGGTTTTCACTGGAAGGTGGAGAATGCCTGATCGCGTTGATGGATGAAGTTGTACAAAACAGCAGTGATATGGGCACTCAGGAGGTTGTTATAGGCATGGCTCATCGTGGTCGCCTGAATGTGCTGGTCAATATCATTGGTAAATTCCCGGACGAATTGTTTGACGAATTTGAGGGGAAATCCGGTGCTGTTTCCTCATCTGGTGATGTGAAATATCACCTGGGATATTCCTCTGATATTCAAACAAAAAATGGAAACGCACACCTGACTCTTTCCTTTAATCCCTCACACCTGGAAATTATCGATCCGGTGGTAGAAGGATCGGTACGCGCTCGTCAGGATCGACGTCAAGACAAGGCTCGTGAGCAGGTGCTACCAATACTCCTTCATGGTGACGCCGCGTTTGCAGGTCAGGGCGTTATCATGGAAACCTTTAATTTATCCCAGACCCGTGGTTATACAACTGGCGGTACTGTTCATATAATCATAAACAATCAAATCGGTTTCACCACCAGCGATCCACTCGATTCGCGCTCAACACTATATTGCACTGACGTCGCAAAAATGGTTCAGGCACCCATTTTCCATGTGAATGGTGATGATCCGGAAGCCGTGGTGTTTATTGCCAAAATGGCATTGGACTACCGCATGAAATTTAAAAAAGATGTTGTGATAGACATGGTTTGCTATCGCAAACACGGTCACAGCGAAGCAGACGAGCCAGCTGCGACACAGCCACTAATGTATCAAAAGATTCGTCAGCACCCGGATGTCAGACAACTTTATACTGAAAAATTGATTGGTGAAAACATCGTTACCGAAACGGAAGCCCGGGAAATAGCTGATAACTACATTGAATCTCTTGATTCAAATGTCGCCGTTGCGGGACCACGAGCAGAAAACATAAACACAACGCATTTGATCAATTTTGCTCCGTTTAAAAATACCGCCTGGACACATGAGGCTGATACAAGCATCGATGATGCAATGATTACACGTCTGACTGAACGCCTGACGACCATACCTGAAGATTTTAAACTTCATCCCACGGTCAAGAAAATTATCGATAATCGTCGCCTGATGGGTGCAGGTGAATTACCGATGGACTGGGGTTATGCAGAAAATATGGCTTATGCCTCATTGCTTGATCAAGGTTCTCCAATCAGACTTTCAGGTCAGGACAGCGGTCGGGGGACCTTTTTTCATCGACATGCAGTGATCCATAATCAAAATGACGGTGATACCTATTTACCTCTGCAACACGTTAAAGCTGAACAGCCGGAATTTCTGGTAATTAATTCGACACTTTCCGAAGAGGCCGTGCTTGCATTTGAATATGGATACAGCAGCGCCGAACCCAATGCTCTGGTGATATGGGAGGCGCAATTTGGCGATTTTGCCAATGGTGCCCAGGTTGTATTTGATCAATTTATCAGTTCCAGCGAAGCCAAGTGGGGACGATATTGCGGACTGACGGTAATGTTACCCCATGGCTACGATGGCCAGGGGCCGGAACACTCTTCTGCTCGCCTGGAACGTTATTTACAATTGTGCGCGGAAGAAAATATTCAGGTTTGTGTGCCAAGTACACCGGCACAGATGTTCCACATGCTACGTCGACAAGTGATACGACCTTATCGAAAACCGCTCATTGTGATGAGCCCTAAAAGCTTGTTACGTCACAAACTATCCAATTCACACATCGAAACTTTAAAAGACAGATTTCACACTGTAATTGATGAAATTGATGACATGGACAAAGCAAAAATCACGCGTCTATTAATCTGTTGTGGCAAAGTCTATTACGATCTGCTGGAACAACGTCGCGCTAACAACCTGGATAATATTGCCATAGCTCGCATCGAGCAATTGTTTCCTTTTCCGCATGAAGAAATGAAAGAAGTCATCAATTCCTACCCTAACCTGGAAGAAGTTGTCTGGGTTCAGGAGGAACCAAAGAATCAGGGTAGTTGGTATTACATGCAATCTCGCGGCACAATGATTGGTTGTCTTGGCAGACAACACACATTTGGCTATGCAGGCCGATTCTATTCGGCTTCACCGGCCGCTGGCTATATGAGTCTGCATCTGGAACAACAAAAGGAGTTGGTAAGCGATGCCCTGCAACTCGACAAGCTTGAAGTAACAACCCATGTAAAAAGTGTATGAGCAATACTCTAGATAAACTAAAAGGAGCATAACCGTGCAAGTTGACGTGAAAGTCCCGGTACTGGCAGAGTCTGTAGCTGAAGCTACTTTAATGAATTGGCACAAGCAACCCGGCGATACGATTAGTCGTGGGGACAGCCTGATCGATATTGAAACCGATAAGGTTACTCTGGAAGTGGCTGCCCTCAATGACGGTGTCCTGGTCGAAATTCTCAAAGGCGACGGTGAACTTGTGGAAAGCAATGAGATTATTGCCCGAATAGATACAGAAGCTGCTAAAGGTAAAAAATCCGCAGTTGCAAAAGCGGAGGCAGAGCCACAACAACAATCATTGGCTGTAGATGAACCACAGGAAAATAGTCCTAAACTCAGTCCGGCAGTACGAAACTTGCTGGATGAGCATAAGCTGGAAGCCAGTCAAATCCCCCGCGCCAACGACAGTGACCGACTAACAAAAGAAGACGTATTATCTTTCCTCGATGGTAATAAGGCGCCTAGCCCTGAAGCCGAAACAAAGCCGGTTGAAGAAAAATCAGCGAAACCGGAGCCCGCAATTCAAGCTGCTGCCACCCAGGCTGTAATCGATACCGGAGACAGGCCGGAAGAACGCGTGCCAATGACGCGATTGCGCAAACGTACAGCTGAACGTTTACTTTCAGCGCAACATGAAAATGCTCTGCTGACCACATTTAACGAAGTCAATATGCAACCGGTGATGGATTTGCGTACGCGCTATAAGGATGAATTTGAAAAGACTCACGGGGTGAAACTTGGTTATATGTCATTTTTTACCAAAGCGGCAGTCGAAGCTTTGAAAAAATTCCCTCTTGTCAATGCATCTATTGATGGAAACGATATTGTCTATCATGGTTTTTTCGATATCGGCATAGCGGTCAGTGCACCAAAAGGACTGGTCGTGCCAATTTTGAGAGACGCTGACCAACGCTCATTTGCAGACATTGAATCAAAGATAAGAGAGCTGGGTGTTAAAGCGCGAGATGCCAAACTGACAATCGAAGAATTAACCGGGGGAACTTTTACTATTACTAATGGAGGTATATTTGGATCCTTACTTTCAACACCAATCCTCAATCCTCCACAAAGTGCCATTCTCGGGATGCACAAAATTCAGGACAGACCTGTTGCCGAAAATGGTGAGGTCGTTATCAGACCCGTTATGTATCTGGCTCTTTCCTATGATCACCGAATTATTGACGGGCGGGAAGCCGTCCAATTCCTGGTATCAATAAAAGAACAGATTGAAGATCCGGCCAGATTATTATTACAAATATAATCAGGGTCTGTTGACTCAGGTGTAAAGTGGTTTTCCTGAGTCAGTATTGTTTTAGTGGTTCCAAAACCAGTGTCCCACTTTGAAATTAGAGAATAAAGCTATGAAAAATTTTGATGTTGTTGTTATAGGAGGTGGTCCCGGTGGTTACGTTGCTGCAATTCGTTGTGCACAACTTGGACTAAATACTGCGTGTATCGAAAGTTGGCTGAATGACGAAAACGAGCCTGTGCTGGGTGGCACCTGTCTAAATGTAGGTTGTATACCGTCCAAAGCCCTGCTCGATTCATCTCATCACTACAGCTTTATCAAGCATGAAGCAAAAAATCATGGTATTAACGCGCCCAGCGTCAGCATGGACGTTCATCGCATGATTGAACGCAAGAAGAATATTGTGCAAACCCTGACTCAGGGTATTGCTGGTCTTTTCAAAAAAAATAAAATCGAATGGTTAAAGGGACATGGTCGATTCGTTTCAGCTTATCAAATAGAAGTGCAGCCTGCAGGTGACGAAAGTGGAGAATCTTACCAGGTAACTGCAAAACACATCATCATCGCTACGGGTTCCGTACCAATGTCAATTCCACCCGCACAAGTGGACAATGAACTGGTCGTCGACTCTACCGGTGCATTGGCTTTTACTGACGTACCAAGACGTTTAGGTGTTATTGGTGCAGGCGTTATCGGTCTGGAACTCGGCAGCGTCTGGAATCGCCTTGGCTCCGAAGTTGTGATACTCGAAGCGATGGATGAGTTTCTCGCTCCTGTGGACAGGCAACTTGCGAACGAAGCAGAGAAGTTGTTAAAAAAACAGGGGCTCGATATTCGTCTTGGATCGAAGGTGACCGGCACCGGTTGTAATAATCGTGAGGTGACCATTACCTACGAAAATGACGAAGGCAAACAACAGGTCGTAGTTGATAAACTAATCGTTGCAGTTGGCCGCAAACCGAATACGCAGGGTCTGGGTGCAAATGAAGTCGGTATCACTATGGACGAGCGTGGTTTTATTCAGGCTGATGAGCATTGCCGCACAAACCTGGAAAATGTCTTTGCAATTGGTGATGTTGTGCGTGGTCCAATGCTGGCACATAAAGCTTCCGAGGAAGGCGTGGCAGTTGCTGAGCGTATTGCCGGAAAAGCCGGGCATCTAAATTACGACGCAATCCCCTGGGTAATTTACACCTGGCCAGAAATAGCCTGGGTGGGCAAAACAGAACATGAACTAAAAGCAGAAGGAGCTGACTATCGCGTTGGCAATTTCCCGATGGCAGCAAGTGGCAGAGCCCGTGCCATGGGTGAAACAGATGGAATGGTTAAAATGATTAGTGACAGCAAAACGGATCGCATCCTGGGTGTACACATACTTGGACCTAATGCTTCAGAACTCATCAGCGAAGCTGTTCTGGCAATGGAATTTGATGGTAGCTCCGAAGATATTGCCAGAACCATACATGCCCACCCAACGCTGGCCGAAGCCGTTCACGAAGCTTCATTAGCTGTCGACAAGCGTAGTATCCATTTTTAATTATTTTCAAACAAAGCCGATGAACTAACTGATTGCAAAATTTGTTTTCCTTTATTATTCATAAGCTTACGCTCTATTTCTTGTTCTAATATAATTTATCTCACAAGCTGGTTTCGCTAGAAAGTTTTTGCTACCATGCAACATAGAATTTGTGCAGTGCAGCGAAATGCTGCTAATTTATGTGTCACCTGAGAAGATCTTATAACGGCCGCAAAGGGTATAGAGAGAAGAATAAAATGAAGATTGATCTTGAAAACAGGATTGCATTAGTAGCAGAAGCATGTAGTGACGTAGGTAAGGCAATTTGTGTTCAACTTGCAGAATCTGGCGCAAGAGTAATTGGACTAACTTCGAGCAAAGAAAACATCAATAAAAGCAGAGCGTATTTCAAAAAGATCGGTCTGGATATTAAAATCCATTCCACCGACATTACCGATTTTAATGCCTGTAAAAAGATTATTAAAAAAATCGAAACCGACCTTGGTTGCATAGAAATAGTTATTAATAATTCAGAATATATTGCCCACGGGGATTTCAGTAAATTATCCCAACAACAATGGGTCGATTCCATGAGTGTAAACCTCGACAGTGTTTATAATCTTTGTCGTTTGATCAGTGAAGGTATGACTGAACGTGGCTTCGGACGCATCATCAATTTTTCCTCAATGTATGGTCGCAAAGGTGAAGCTGGACAAAGTGCTTATGCTGCTTCCAAATCCGGTGTGCATGGTTTTACTATGGCACTCGCACAGGAACTGGCGCGTAAAGGAGTTACCGTTAATACAGTTTCCCCTGGTTATATCAAAACCGTCGAACTAGAAGATATGAATACGGAGGATAGCAACAGTATTATTGCTGAAATTCCTGCAGCAAGATTTGGAGAAACGGATGAAGTGGCATCGCTGGTTGATTTTCTCTGTTCAAATCAGGCCAGCTTTATTACAGGAACTGATATACCCATAAACGGTGGGCAATACATACATTAGGAAATGACCACGACTGGATCATTTCAGTATTTTTCAATTTATGGCAATGTGAATTTGTTGATTGATTTCATTCTTACTAGCTGATGAAAAACTATGACTGATATACGCATAATCAAGAAATATCCAAACCGCCGTCTGTATGACACGGAACGAAGCAAGTACATCACCCTTGATGATGTTAAAACGCTTGTTACGGAAGGAATAGAGTTTTGCGTCAAGGATGTTAAATCCGAAGAAGATCTGACCCGAAGTATTTTGTTACAAATTATTTCAGAACAGGAACACAATGGTGAACCATTGTTCTCGACACAATCACTGACTCAACTCATTCGCTTCTACGGTAATACCTATCAAAACGTTATGGCAGATTATCTGCAGAACAGTATTGAAATTTTTACCCAGCAGCAGGGTAAGTTTCAGGAAAAAGTAGAAAAGACTGTTGGCACTAATCCACTACATACCATGACTGATCT
>JABHFC010000027.1 GCA_018676275.1 Gammaproteobacteria bacterium
ACCTTGTTCTTTTAATTTATTAAATCGTCTCTCACGTAATACCTCATAACCTTCATCATACTTGCCTTTATACTTCGCTATGGATTCAGCAGGTGCCTGTAATGGCCAATGTGGTGAAGTAAAGGCCAAATAAGAGAAAAAGGGTTTGCCATCGCCTCGACTACTATCGATATAGTCGATCATTTTTTCAGTATAAAATTTCGTTGAATAGAAATCTTCAGGTAACGAATCAAGTAATTGGCGGTCTTCTCTATACATGGCCTTTCCAGGCCCGAATATCGGCAACATATTGGAAAAAGCTCCGGCTCCACCTTGCACCAGAGAAAAAGATTTTTCAAAACCGCGAGCAGCTGGACTCGTCTCTTCTGTCAAACCGAGATGCCACTTGCCGGTCATATAGGTGTGATAACCTGCATCTTGCATCACTTCAGGCAAAGCTGCGATTCGAAAATTTAAATAACCTTCATAACCGGGCTGACCTTTCTGATTATCTGGCATTTCTTCATGCATATTACCCAGACCAGCAATATGGTTGTCCGTACCAGACAATAACATGGCTCTGGTTGGTGAACAGTTTGGCGCTACGTGAAAGTTAGTTAAGAGAATGCCATCTTCAGCAAGCGTATCAATGTTGGGTGTACTAATTTCACTTCCAAACAGGCTGAGATCATTAAAACCTAAATCATCTACAACAATTAACAATATGTTTGGTCGTGCTGTAACCCGAGTTGCTGTTACATTTTGACTCTGGGCGTCTTCATTGTTTTGAACAGGAGGTTTGTTTTCCGAACACCCTGAAATAAGAAATAAAACTAGTAAAAATATGGATCTAATTAGTTGTTTCATTATTAGCCTCTGAGACTAGTCTGCTTTCAAACTTTCAGTCAAACGAAAGGGCATTCATATTACGCTCTGATTTTAAAAAAAACCGTCTTGCGATGAGACCGCAAGACGGTTCAAGTATTTAGGAGGAGGAAGTTATATATAACTTTCTTATTTATTTAAATTCACCTAACAAATGCCTTTTAGCGAAATTATCACTCCCAACGATAGGACACCGTTACACCAGCCGATAGCGGTGGTGCATACAGACTATTAACAAAACCTGCCCCGCCAACATCCAGTGAGTAAATCCTATGCTCTGCATCAGTGAAATTCTTGACCCATCCGGCGATCGTCCATTTATCACCAGGCCCCGTATAAGAGACTCTGGCATTTACATCCCAATAAGATGGTTCAAGGCTAACCGGTGAATTATCCAGGGCAAGAAATTGTTCATCCAGATAAGAACCGTCAACCTGAGCTGCTAAAGTGCCATTAAATGCGGGCCATTCATAACGTGCCACAAAGTTCAGGCTAAAGGTTGGTGCCTGTGGTAGTTCGCGATTAACAACATCTCCGTTTGGCTTGGTGAAACCTTTAACTTCACTATCCAGCAGAGCAATAGCGACTAATAGATCCAATCCTTCAACCGGTGTTAAGAATAGTTCAGCTTCAGCACCAACAACTTCTGCATCCAGATTAGTAATTTCCTGAGCTAAATTAAGAAGGGTAAAGCCCTGGTAATTTTCATAATCATAATAGAAGGCTGAAGCATTCAAACGTGCACGTCCATCCAGAAAAGTTAGTTTTGTACCAATCTCATAACTATTCAAGACTTCTCCGTCATGAGCAAAGGTAGACGTATCCAAAGGGAAAAATATCGGTGTCGCCCAGTTGCCACCCTTGGTACCACGGTTATAGCCAAGATAAATCAAGGTATCGTCATTCGGAGTCCATTCAATCTGAACCTTGGCTGAAATATCATCAAATGTTCTTTTTGCATCGGCATCAGTAGAGGGGTTATAAGTCACCTCCGGGTTGTAAAAACCGCCTGCCGCGATACAAACCGGCACAAGAGGATCGCCTGGTGCGAAAAAGTAGTCACAGCTTTCTGCCACTGATAGCGTCGGCCCGGTAGCGTTGTCAAAAATGCTGGTGGCATTCGGGTTACCTGTCGCGTAAGTACCAGTCGAGTAATGACGGGCATGAAAACTATGTTTTTTATCATCATTGCTGTAGCGCAAGCCGGTAACCAGAGTAAATTGCTCACTCAGATCAAAGTCAACCTGGCCAAAAAATGAATATGACTCAACATCGTCCCTCCATTCTCCGCGGATTCCACCAATAAATAATGACCAGCCACTATCGGCGAAACCATTAATTCCTGCCCCAGCGTCGGACTTTGTATCCAGGTAGTAAACACCGGTTTGCCAACGCATACGATCTGTTTCGCCGGACAATCTTAATTCCTGAGTAAACTGTTTAAAATCCTGCAAGGTAGAAAAGGCAAAACCGGGAGCGGCTGTACCATCGGTATCTTCGATATAATTCTTGTCCATCGTAAACCAGTCGGTGATGGAGACTAATTCAAGATCGTTACCCATATCCCAGGTGACTTTCCCACCGAAGCCATATATTTCACGATCAAGAAAACCACGGGTACTTAATGTATTATTAAAAGGGTCGCCTTGTGAGACAAAAACACCTAGTCCATCAGCACCTACCGTTGCAACATCACGTGCATACCCACCTGTTGCCAAATCATCGTTTTCAGTCCACCTACCATTTAGCAGGACTTCCACGTCACTATTGAGGTTAAACTGTAGTTGCCCTTTAATTGCAATTCCGTCTTTCCCCGCGAGATCCCGTATATTGGTTTTAAGGTATCCGTCCTGTTCCTGATATTTAACAGCAATACGTCCCAGCACCTTGTCCTTAACCAACGTTCCACTAGCTGCGCCCTCGACCTCGATCAAGTCCCTTTCGCCAAAGGAAGCCTGAACATAACCAGAACTGTTTTCTGTAGGTTTATTACTAACAAAATGCATTAGCCCACCGGTTGCATTTCGTCCAAACAAGGTACCCTGAGGTCCACGTAGTACCTCTACTCGTTCCATATCAAACAGTAAACCGTTAAGAGCGCCCGGAGCACTGATATAAGCATCATCAACATAAACCGCCACTGGTGGTTCAAGGTGATCCGCAAAGTCATTTTGCGATACACCGCGAACATTAAACACCGTATAACTTGGACTCCATTCAAGAAGCTGAACACTAGGAGTTTGTGCTGTTATATCAACAGTGTTGGTAAACCCAAGGTTTCGTATCTGGTTCTCAGAAAACGCGGTCACTGCCACACCAACATCCTGCAAGCTTTGCTCTCTCTTCTGCGCTGTTACGATTACCTCTTCCAGCAGCTGCGCTGAAAGATAACTGGGAGATAAAATGGTAGCACTCAAACATAAAAACCAGAGCACTTTATGGAATTGTGTGGACTCAATTAGCTGTAGTAAATATTTCATTTTTCCCCCTTATCAACATCTGGCAATTTGCGTAAAATACTTGTGCAGAAAGATAATAGTAAATAAATACTATTAATTCTAGTAATATTTTACTATTATTTAATCATCTGCAGCTATATTGAGGTTAAATATTGAAATTTATGATATTTTTACCATAACAACAAAAATGGATACGCGATGAAAGCAGGGCAAGCATCACACGCCAGAATAAATACTGGTACAGCAACTCGGCAACGAGGAAAGTCAAGGGTCAAAAGCATTATTCTCACCGCCAAAAATATTTTCCTGCGCGAAGGATATGAGAATTTAAAACTTAAGAATGTCGCTGCCGAAGAAGGGATCAGCCTGGGGAACCTCACATACTACTTTAAGACCAAGGAGCACTTATACCGAACATTAATTGAAGATGTTCTTAATCAATATAACGTAGATGCGAATAGGTTTAAGGAATTATATTCTGATGATCCAGTACTCAAATTTACAAAATTCATCGAGATGGTGTTAAAGGATTGTAAAAAACAAGAAACACGAGCCTTCTTTTATCAGCTCTGGTCAAATTCTATACATGATGAATTTATAAGAGATTGTAGAACTGCTGTTTATGATGACTTCCTCATATCATTAAGAGATTTAGCCAGAGATATAAACCCTAAACTGGATGAGAAGCAATTTAAACAACGAACTTTTATTGTAATAAGCATGATAGAGGGTCTTCACGTGATGTTCGGCAATTACAACAGATTACCCCGATATATGCAGGGCTTTGAAAAGGAATTCCAGGAACAGGCTTTATCCGTGATTACAAAATAGCACCAGTTACAAGTCGAAAATATTTCACATGAACTGCTATATTCTTTATTGTCAGTGTTTCTTCCGCCACACCTTTCTTCAAAGTGAATATTTTCTTAAATTTTTTTCTGTTTTGAGAAAACCCGGAAAACTATTTGACAATATACGCAGGAAAGCTACACTCAATAAAAAAGTATTTACTTTCTTTTTAAAATAATTAGTAAAAATTCTTCGACTGCCGTCTGTGCAGCATTTTTATTTAGGGGTGAATAATTATGAGCGCCATACTTGAAAATAATATAGATACTCTCATTAGCCAACATCCAGATGGCTATTCTCTCGAACAACCATTTTATTGTTCCGATGAGGTATTCCAAAGAGATATGGATAGATTGATTGGTCAGCGCTGGTTACTGGTTGATCATGTATCCCGTATTCCCAACAAAGGTGATTATTTCCTGTTCGACATCGGTGAGGAATCTATCATAATCATTCGACAGTCTGATGAAAG
>JABHFC010000208.1 GCA_018676275.1 Gammaproteobacteria bacterium
ATAATTTAGTTGTTCAAAACTTTCCTTTTAATCTGCTTATTAACTCATGCGTGAATTCCTTTGTCCCTAGTGAGCCACCAATATCGCCCGTGCATAAGCCTTCAGCAATAGCAGATAATATCGCCAGTCTAAGTTCGTGGCCGACGTCATAACGCTCTATATGATCTAGTAACATGCCGAAAGCCAGTAACACAGCGGTTGGGTTACATTTATTTTGTCCGGCTATATCTGGTGCTGTTCCGCCAGAGGGATCAAACATGGCAATATCCACCTCATCATTCTCTGTAAAACTGAAATTACCACTGGCACCGGTACCAATGCTACCAATTAAGCCACTAGCCATATCCGAAAGGAAATCACCATATTCATTTATCACTACAACAACCTGGTAGTCCTCAGGTTTAAGAATTATCTTTGCCAACAAGGCATCGAATAATTCAACATTATGAGGAATGTCCTTGTAATCCTGATGAACATCTTCGACCACCTGTTGAAACAGTCCATCGGTTGCACGTTGTATTGTATATTTGGACGAAGAAGTTACGCGTAAGTCCTTCTTACGTGCGAATTCAAACGCAAACCGGGCGGCCTGTCTGCATGGGTCTCTTTCAACCAGTCTTACAGATATTGCCGCGTCCTTGCCTACCATTCGTCCGGGATCATCATAAGTACCTCCGGTTGCAATTCTGACAATGTATAAAAATACTTCTTCCTTAAAATTGGTTTTTATACCCTTAATAGAAATTACCGGCCTGAGAATAACGCTGAAATTACACATTCTGCGTATAACCGCATTCGGACTACTTACATTAGTTACCGTTGGATACTTGAGCGACAGTTTTGTCTCATTCATCGACTCGACTACACGGTCAAAGAGATGACGATCTCCAGACTCACGGTTCTTTAGCGACAAATCGAAAGGAATAAATTCAAAATCAATGGGTAATACGTCTGCAATAGCATAAACGGATTCTCGTAGTTCAGGACCGATACCATCGCCCAGTAATTCTGTAATCTTTATAGTAGCCACGACCAGTTTCTCCTTACTTCTGAAAACTCATTGACCAGGTTTTCACAAGTTCAATATTATTAGTTATGACAGGATTGATGGATCAATTTTAAATGCCTGGTATAACTCTTCTGCTTTATGCCATAGCTTTCCCGGTTTGCCATCAGCTACAGCAGCACCGTTCAGCTCTACCACCGCTACAACACCCAGCGTAGAACTGGTCAACCATATTTCATCTGCAGCTTTTAATTGAGTCTCTGTGATGCTCGTTTCTTCACAAGACAAACCTTTCCATCTGAGAAGCTCAACCATCAAGTCTCTTGTTACTCCTGGTAACACACTACCATCTTTTTCAGGTGTAATAGCAACGCCGTCCCTGACCACAAACACATTGCTTGAAGCACCTTCAGTTACGTAACCATTTTTAATCAATATAGCCTCGATTGCTCCATTGGCCTGTCGTGCCCGCTGCTTTAATAAAACACTGGGAAGTAATGCTGTCGCCTTAATATGACAATACTTCCATCGAATATCATCATGGGTAATTGCACTTACACCATCACTGTAATCCTTTGAAATTACTGGCCTGCTCATTACAAACACAGTTGGCGTCAAATCACTGTCATCCAGATGCTCTCTTTCGCTAACTCCCCTGCTAACCTGCACATACAAGGAGCGATCTGAACCTGTCTGGTTTCTTTTCAGGACTTCAGTAAAAATATCCTGCCAACATTCATCTGAAAAAGGATTATCAATCAGAATTTCGTTTAAACAGTTATTTAGCCTGTCTAAATGTTCCTGCAAACGAAAAATATGCCCACCATAAACAGGTATAACTTCGTAAATCGCATCGGCAAAGGTAAACCCTCGATCAAGCACCGAAACTCTAGCTTCTTCGACCGGTAAATACTTACCATTTAGATAAACAATTGACATAAGTATATTGCTTACTCAAATAACAATTTTATATCATCTTTAATACGATTAATGAAACTACCCAATGCCACTGCCTGCAAAGCGATTAAAGGTCTGTTCGCCAGTTCCTCACCATCCAGTGAAATTTTCAGGCTACCCTGTACATCAGCCTTATTGATCGGAGCAACTATTGTCGGACTAAGTTCTATTGCCGCATCAAGCTGTTTATATTTACCACGGGGAATAGTGACGTAGAGATCATCAACAATACCTACATCAAATGATTCTTTTTCTCCCTTCCAGACTTTGCTTGATGTAATACTCTCCCCTGCCTTGTATAACTGATGTGTTTCAAAG
>JABHFC010000209.1 GCA_018676275.1 Gammaproteobacteria bacterium
AGAATAAAATAATCATCAACGAACGCCAACGCACCATTTTTCAGCTTATACACTTCACCGGACCCGGGTCCCACGAGCTCGAAAATTTGAACCGTGCCGGTGCCCTTGCTGAAGGTCAATGTCAATTCATCACCTGAACGGCTAACGGCAAGATCGTGTTCTGTAACGCCCTGAGACGTTAGTGGTGGGCTTTCCAATGGTGCGGTACTTATAGTTTGCCCAGCTAAGAGATGAATGAATTCTTCTCCCGCTGAATAAGAACCTGAATGCGCCATCGCCCCTTGATCTTTGATTGGCTCACCATTAAATTCGGCATACTGTACAAATGCACCATCCTTGAAAAGAAAAATTCCATTCAATGGCAGGTCTTTACCGTCTGAGGTGATCAAACCCGTATACAACCACAGTCCTTCAACCTGTTGTTCAATAGAGATTGGCTCTTCTTCCCCACCTGCAGACACATTACCGCAACCGAGAAAAACCAGAATGCAGAAGAAAAAAGTTTTAACTGATTGATACTTGTTCATGGTTCACCTCGCCTGATCTGGTATTTCCACCAGAGTTAAAATAGAACTAACACCCCTACTCCTGCCATCTTACCCTGAACATCCGCCGGGCAGCAATTTTTTGAACGCCTGATTTACTACTACTCATAATCAATATCTTATATGCTTCTATTTCAGTTTACGTTAACAACGAAGTGATTTTTAGCCTTGACCACTTGGGAATTAATCTATAAATGTAATTATTTTCAAGGAGCAAGTTACTTGTAGATGTATTATTAACATGATTTATCTTAAACATCATAAAATCGAGAGGTACTACCAATGATTTCTTCATCAAGTTTTATCAGGTTTATATCCTTAACTGTATTAATGGCATTTGTCAGTATCTCCGCTCACGCGGAACCGGTTGGAAGATGGGATGCACCATGGAGAGTACTGTTGCGAGCGGGAGTTATCGAAGGTTGGACTCAGGGTGCATCTGAGGAAAGACGGGATTTGATTATGCCGGAGTACAACGAGGTTCACAGGATGTGGAAAGAGATGGACGGCGTCAGGATGATCGGCACGATAGATGATCATCTGACCCAGGCCGGTACTCCAGGATCAAGGCATTATGGCTGGTATGAACTTTATGAAATTAATGATCTGGCCACAGTCGGCAAGATGTTAAATCTTATTCGACGTAGCCAATTAGGTAAGGTTCGTCTGGACAAGTATATGCGCTACGATGCACTGATAGGCACGGCTCAGGTTGAGGCTGAACAAGTCTTTGGGCTATTGCCAGATAACTATAGAAAATAGTGATTACCTCGATTTGACAATTGACCGGGTACTAACAAGTTAAGTACCCGGTATTGATCTCAATCAAAAGACTTGTTCGGCATCAGCTTATTGGATTTAAAACCATCCTTTTGTCTTTTTACAAAATTCGACTAGCGCAAGCATTAATGGCACTTCAATCAAAACACCGACTACTGTCGCGAGTGCCGCACCGGAAGACAAACCAAACAACATAACAGCAGTCGCAATAGCAACCTCAAAATGATTAGATGCACCTATCATGGCCGTGGGAGCGGCATTTTCATAAGAGAATTTCATGGAACGAGCAATGCCATATGTAATTGCGAAAATAAAAATCGTTTGAATCAGTAAGGGAATTGCTATCCATAGAATCGTTAAGGGATTAGCAAGAATCACTTCCCCTTTGAAGGAGAAGAGTAACACCAGTGTTAATAACAATGCGGTGATCGTTACCGGTGTAAGCAAATGCAAAAACTTTTCTTCAAACCAGGTTTGACCTTTATTAGCGATAATCCATTTTCTTGAGAAGAAACCAGCTACTAAGGGTAGTGCTACATAAACACCAATAGATAAAAGTAATGCCTGCCACGGTACTGGTAACTTACCTACACCAAGTAAAAAACCACCTAGCACACCAAATAGAACGAGCATGATCAATGAATTAACCGCCACCATCACAAGCGTATGACCGTCATTACCTTTGGCTAAATACCCCCAGACCAAAACCATAGCTGTACAAGGCGCAATTCCCAGCAAAATACAGCCAGCCAAATAACTACGCCATAAAGGAACGGCAAGCATTTTCACACCATCTTGTATGACTATCGTACCCGATCCGTATTCAGCACCAACAGGCAAATCCAGTCCAAATGGCATCTTCACATAGTCCAATGCTTCTGCACCAATTAAGCCTTTAAAAATCACCCCCAGAAACGCATATGAGATAAGGTACATCGTAAAAGGCTTAACTGCCCAGTTAATAAATAATGTTAGGCTAACTGGCTTAATATTCTTTCCTGCTTTAACGACTTCAGCAAAATCTATTTTCACCATGATGGGGTACATCATAAAAAACAGACATATAGCTATAGGTATGGAAACTATTGGAGCGCCATTAACAACCAGGCTCATGCTGTCAAGAGTTTTAGCGAACGTTGGGGCAAACTGACCCAATAGAATACCAAAGACAATGCATAAGCCTACCCAAAGTGTTAGATAGCGTTCGAATACACCCATGTCATGTTTCTTTTCTGTCATATCATTAAGTCTTTTCAGTTCCGATTTCTTCTAAGCTATCCTTAATTTCCTTCTCGGACATAAGCTCCAGAGGCAACTTAAGCATCATAGTAATTCGATTTTGAAGTGCTAGATAGGTAGTTTCAAATGCTTCCATAATTTCTTTACCGTTGCCGATTACATCTGCAGGATCAGGCAAACCCCAGTGTGCTTTGATAGCCTTATTTAAGTATACAGGACATGTTTCACCTTGCGCATTGTCACAAACAGTAATGACTATATCGAACTCAATGCTTCCAAGTTCATCCCATGACTTGCTAGATAGGCCAAGGGTTGATATTCCATGTTCCCCCAATACTGAAGTGGCATTAGGATTCACTGTGCCAGTCGGAAAACTTCCGGCTGACCAGGCTTTAATTCGACCTTCACCTAAATGGTTAAACAAAGCTTCGCCTATTACGCTTCGACAGGAGTTTCCTGTGCAGAGAATTAGTACATTAATCATTAAGATTCATCTTATCAGGTAATTTCGCCAACAAATTAATATACATATTCGAATTTCCATATATAGAGGCAAATAAAACACCTGCTTAGGACAACGAGTTTTATTTGGCCTATCCATCATCGTTTTCAAGTGGATAATACCCCGCTTGTGAGTTCTGTCTTTTTTAATGCAGTTATGGTGTTATCCAGATTATCTCCTGTCCATTTGGGAAGAGTATGATTTAAGCGATAATAAACCCATAGAAAGCAATATGAGCGTTACTGATTCAATTTAAACCAGGGAGTAATATTAACTAATAACATTAAGGTGTTTATTCGCTGGGCGGGAGAATGTCATACTTTGGAATTCCTTCAGGAAAAGTAGCCCAGGCAGGTGCAACGGAAGTGTAGATAAGCATTTTAGGTCGTAAGGTTTCGCCCCCTTCGATCGTGCTGGCAGACAAAGAATATAAATCAAAACCATCACACTTGAGGCCAATTGGAGTAGCGCAATTTCCACAAAATAGTCGATGCGTTTCTTCTCCCGAGTCGCCAATTGCTGTGAAACTTGAAGGCGTGCCTTTAACGAATTTAAATTTATTAAACGGTACCCAGACACCAAACCATTTGTCAGAATTAGTGTGCAATTGGCAAGTCTTGCAATAACAAAACACCGTATTGATGGGATCATCCTGAAATTCATATTTAATATCCCCGCAATCACAATGACCATGATTTGTACTCATAATCACAACTCCTATAAATGAATTATTGAGTGAACATCTATTGTTATAGGAAAAATAGCGGGAAAATAAGAGGCTGACAACGGTTTTTTACAAGTATTTGAAATAAAAAATATTTTCATGTGCCCCATCAATTAAAGCACTATTGATTCATAAGTACCTGAAAACACTGAGGCAATCTTATACCAATTGGACAACTTTTCTCCAGAAGTGGAAGTAAGCTCATCTATAAGTGATCACTTCTAATACTTCAAACAGAAAACAGCTTATTATGTTATAATTCGGGTCTTACGACGTAAAGCAGTAGCTTTAACTAGTCGAATTTACCTGTTAATAATCTTTATAAGGAATCATTCCTTATAATCACCCTGTTGTGCCGGCAAATTCTCATCATCGATTGAATATCGATTGGCATTCAACAAGGGATCATTATGTCTGTAGTCAGTGGAGAAACTCAAGAGTTACAACCCCCCATTCTTTCCTATGTAAAAGATCTTCCTAACTTGTGTTCACTTGCAGGGCTGGTCTGCACAACATTAGCAATTTACTACAGTATTTTGGGTGTTTATTACGCGGCAATGATTGGCATGATTTGGGCTGTTGCTTTTGACTGGGCAGATGGAATGATCGCACGAAGAATGAAAGGTCGAACAGCTAACGACCAAACATTTGGTGTGCAACTTGACTCGTTAATTGACATTGTGAACTACGGAGTCGCTCCTGCTGTTCTTCTATTGAGCTACGGGAATTTCGACCCGCTATTTCTACCAGGGGCTTTTATAATTCTGGCAGCCAGTGCGATACGCTTGAGTTATTTTAATACATTTGGCTTATCTAGCGGTTCAAACTACACAGGATTGGCTCTCGATAGCAACAATATAATAATCGTTTTCATTTTTCTCTTTGAAGCGTTTTTTAGTACAGGAGTCTTCACGATTATTCTTTACCTTAGCTGCCTAATGCTCGCAGCTCTGAATGTATCCCAAATCAAAACACCAAAACTCAATGGAAACCCAGTCAATGTTTATATCCTTGCGTTCTATACTCTTGGAATAACTGGCATCTACGGCTGGAAACTTTTATAGATAATAACGAAATTAAAAAAACGTAAAAAAGAAAATCACTCTAATATAGGAATTAAATAACATAATGGTTGTATATACAGTCGGTACATTTGACATGTTGCATGTAGGTCACCTTGCATTACTAGAACGTTGCAGAAAATTGGGCGATGTAGTGGCAGTTGGCGTCGCTTCCGATAGTGTGGTGAAATCATACAAATTCCGTGTTCCGGTAATTCCTCTCGATCAACGAATGGAAATGCTAAGTGCTTTACGCTGTGTTGATATTGTACGTCCCTACCATGAACTTGAATACGTGTCAGCCTGCATAGAATTGAATGCCGATATTTTCGTAGTTGGAGAAGATTGGGGAGACAAACTTCATAATAAAAATGTTGAAGATCATCTGAAAACTGAGGGGAAAAAGATTGTTCAAGTTCTTTATAATCCTCGAACTTCATCCACTAAAATAAAAGAAAATGTCATAGCCCAACCTCAGAAAACTACGCATTTAGAACAAACCCTGGTTCATTAGTCATAGCTCTTTTTCATACTTTGTGAAATCTGTAGCTTGCTTGAAATAAAAACGGTTCTCCCATGATCTGTTTATCAGCAAGTTAACTTACGAATAATGAAAAAATGCCCTTTCTGTGCAGAAGAAATACAAAATGAAGCTATAAAGTGCCGTTTTTGTAATGAGTTTCTTGATGAATCACAGCTACCAAAAACAAAGTGGTATTTCTCAACTTTCGCTGTTGTTATGGGCCTGCTTTCGGTTGGCCCATTTGCCCTGCCTTTGGTCTGGTTACATCCAGACTACCAAAGAATTACCAAAATCATCCTGACGATCGTTATTGTTGGTTTCAGCATCTGGGGCTACTTTATTACTAAAGATATTTATTTAAATCTAATGCAACAGATAAAGGTGTTGGGACTGTACTAGGCGGTGTCGTTATTATGCTCCTGAGAGAGCTACTTTCAACTTGGTCAATCAATAACTAGTATTGTAAGAAAGCAGAAAAATGAATCACACGCATTGAAAATTGTACTCCATGTTATTTTGGTAACACGAGGTTAAATTGATTACACAAGCAACAGAAGATATCTGAGATGTACCCCAGCCTACTATTTAAAATCCAATTTTATGTAAGCCATTAATTTAATGGCGCGCCCGGAAAGACCTCGACACCCCCTTGTGGGGTGTAAAAGTGGGTACTGGATTGAGTTCCTGAAATTACCCGCCAGAGCACATCTTGTCCAAATTTTGATACAGAATGTCCATTTTGTGCTGTTGAAATATTCAATGCTGGAAATATCCGAACTAAAGGTCTAGTTTATATACCCGTTACAATGATTATTATGATATTTAAATCCATTGTGTGGAGACAACTATGGAAGAAATTATAGGATCGTTATTCCCCATTGTGGGTGCGAGCGCATTGGTTTACGGACTTATAGTACCACGGTGGAAGGTTGCCCGAACTTCGTCATGGGCATCTGTGACAGGTGTCATAACAAAATCAAAAGTGGGTAAAAGTGCCGGCGGCAGTAACGCCATGTTCGGTTCAGCTAATACTTATTACTCCACTACAGTTAAATATAAATACCAGGTAGGAAAACGTAACTATCACAACGACAGGATCCACGTCGGCGGGAGCTACTCCAGTTCCATTCCATCCAAAGCGGATGAACTGGCTGCCAGATATTATGAAGGAGCTGAAGTTGATGTTTACTTCAACCCGGATAACCCGTCTGATTCGTGTTTGGAGAAAATCGAGGAGACATCCCTGTTTTATATGGGAATCGGCGTATTATTAATCTCATTTGGGTTCATGATCGGCTAGGTATATCTATACATTGAAAATTGACAACCACATCATTTATTATCTTATTGTCGCTGCTGTAATTTCTAGCGGCTGCTCAGATGACTCTCCTCAATATCCAAGTGCCCTTGGCAAGGCGCCTCCTTATATATTGAAAACAGGATGTACGTTTGCAATAGTAGAGGAACTCAGTCGCAATTCTATTAGCTCACCAAAAGCAAAAGGACTCCCCGATACCTGGGTTTCCGCATCCATCTCTTTGGGTGACTCCTCCATTACGGTTTCCAATTGCGAAATCGTGGAGAACACAAAATACCTACCCATTTACCAAGATTAATTTTAAACAAGACGAACCTGACTAGACAAAGAGTGTAGGAAAATGGCGCGCCCGGAAGGACCTCGGTACCCCCTCGTGGGGTGTAAAAGTGGGCACTGGATTGAGCGTCTGAAACTACTCGCCTGACCAAACATTTTCCAGAACAAACCCCAAATGTCCGCTTTCAGAGATAGAGCGGATGGTCAGAATTATCAAATTGCCACTCAACCAAGGTCTGCTTAGTTCCAGGAGCGGGCCGTTTTTCATTCTCTGGTCAGCCCCAGACTTTCTCAGCAACTTCCATGATTAATTCGAATTTTTGCCATTGTTGATCCTCGCTCAGGTAATTCCCACCAATGCCAGAAGCGAAACCGCATTGCGGACTTAATGCCAACTGATCGATGTCGATATACCTCTGAGCATCTTCAATTCTACCTAATAGATCATCCACCGTTTCAAGATCGCCCGTTTTCGTAGTTATTAACCCCAATACAACAGTAGGGCCATTTTTGGGAACAAACCTTAGTGGCTCAAATCCTCCAGCGCGTTCGGTATCATATTCCAACAGCATTCTGTCAAATTTAAGGTTATTAAACAGATAGTCGGCGATACCATCGTAGCTTCCTTCGCGATGCCACATAGAAGCTCGGTTTCCTCGGCATATGTGAATACCAAAACAAGATTTCCCAGAACTACCTTCAATAACGGCATTTGATGCATCAACAGCTCGGACAAGATTCTTCATTGGATCCTCGCCCCTTGCGGCAATACGAGCAAGAGTCTCTCTATCCACGTAGCCCGTATAACTGGGTTCATCAAGTTGCACATATTCGCACCCAGCCTCTACCAGTTCGTCGACCATACGTTTCTGGATTGAAACGACATCGGCCAAAAATTTCTCAGTACTTTG
>JABHFC010000028.1 GCA_018676275.1 Gammaproteobacteria bacterium
AAGAGTTTATCTATGGTAGTAAAATACAGTCATCAAAGTGGCACGCACATACAAGCAGCAATGGATAAACTAGAAAGACAATATAAAGGAAAATTGGTGTAATTTATTGACACGATTACACAGGAATTACACAAAAAGTATTTCATGTAATGATTAGTAGATTGTAACTCATTGATTAAATGGTGGGTCGTGCAGGATTCGAACCTGCGACCAATGGATTAAAAATCCACTGCTCTACCAACTGAGCTAACGACCCGATATAGATTGATTTTTGAGCGTCCGGCTCAAGAGGATGGCGATGATACCGGAGTTTTTGGGCCCGGTAAAACCTGCTTTCACATTAATATCACGGAATTAGGCAGTATTTACACCTTCGCTCTTGATTTTATTGTGGATAGCCCCTATTTTCTCCGCGTCTGTTGATTTAGTGAGGAACCGAAGTGCCGATTTACGAATACCAATGTAACGATTGTGAGCACAAGCTCGAAGCTCTACAGAAAATGAGTGATGAGCCATTGCTGGAATGTCCTGACTGCGGCAAGCAAAGTCTGCGTAAGCTGGTCTCGGCGGCGGCTTTCCGATTAAGTGGTTCAGGTTGGTATGAGACAGATTTTAAGGATAAAAAAGAACAGAAAAACCTCTTTAAATCAGACAATAAGCCTCAGTCAGACAGTGATTCCAAAACAACTGCGTCGGCTGATAGCAAAAAGTCGGATTCTTCTGGCAGTAAAAAATCTGAATCGAAGTCGACTGAATCCAGTACCAGCAAGAAGACCAAAGAGACCAAGTCCACTTCAACATCGACCAGCAGTAGCTAGTCTTTAGCCTCTAATTCCGGCATTCTGTCGCGATGATGGCGACACTGAGAAAATATCTTATCGCCGGACTTCTGGTCTGGCTCCCTCTGGCAGCAACAGTTGGCATAATCAAGCTGGTTATCGATCTGCTGGACAAGCTCATATTATTGTTACCGGTGAGTTATCAGCCGGACACCTATATCCCTGGCCTGGGTCTTCTGCTGGCCATCGGTGTGCTGGTATTGACAGGTATGCTCGCTGCGAACCTGCTGGGCAGGCAATTGGTGTCTCTGTGGGAGGCCATTCTCAGTCGTATTCCGATTGTCCGTAATATTTATAATGCGGTGAAACAAATAGCATCGACCGTGCTTACCTCCAAGGGCAAATCTTTTCGCAAGGTGGTGCTTGCTGAATATCCGCGTAAGGGTATCTGGAGTATCGGTTTTTTAACTAACGAAGAAGTTGCCTTTGATTGTAAGGAACTGCAGGGCAATATGGTGGCAGTTTTTCTGCCAACGACTCCTAATCCTACTTCCGGATTTATCCTCATGTTTTCCAAAGAAGATTTGATTGAACTGGATATGAGCGTTGAAGAAGGCTTTAAATTTATTATATCCATAGGCGTTGTAGTGCCTGAAGGTCCGATAAAAGAGTCCTTATTAACAACCAGCTAGCTTGCGCATTGGGCGACTGAGCCGTAATATGCCGCCTTTTTCGCCAGATCCTCAGGAAATATAATACATGCGCAGTCATTATTGCGGACATCTCGATACCTCACTGCTTGACCAGGAAGTGGAACTCTATGGCTGGGTACATCGCCGTCGTGATCATGGGGGTGTGATATTTATCGATCTCAGGGATCGTGAAGGATTGGCACAGATTGTTTTCGATCCGGACAGGGCAGAGGCCTTTGCCATTGCCGATATGGTGCGTAATGAATATGTCCTGAAAATAACAGGTCTGGTACGTAATCGCCCAGAGGGCACGGTTAATCCGGATATGCCTACCGGTGAAGTCGAAGTTCTGGGACACAGTATCGAAATATTAAACAAGGCGAAGACCCCGCCATTTCAACTCGATGATGAGCATGTACATGATGATATTCGTCTACGATATCGTTATGTAGATTTACGCCGTCCGGTCATGCAAAAAAATATGCGACTGCGTAGTCAGGTAAGTCGCATGATGCATAGTTTTCTTGATGAAAATGGTTTCATTGAAATCGAGACGCCGATGTTGACCAAGGCAACTCCGGAAGGTGCGAGAGACTATCTCGTACCAAGTCGTACTCACCAGGGTGAATTTTTTGCCTTACCACAATCACCACAACTGTTTAAACAATTGCTGATGATGTCCGGTATGGATCGCTATTACCAGATAGTGCGCTGTTTTCGCGACGAAGATCTGCGTGCCGATCGCCAACCTGAATTTACCCAGTTGGATGTGGAAACCTCCTTTATGGATGAGGAGCAAATCACCGGGTTAATGGAAGAACTGATGCGGGCATTATTCAAACAGATCCTGGATATTGATTTACCTTCTCCCTTTCCACGCATGACTTATGCAGAGGCGATGTATCGTTTTGGTTCCGATCGTCCCGATCTGCGAAACCCTCTGGAATTGATTGATGTCAGTGATGTGATGAAAGAAGTCGAGTTCAAGGTGTTCTCAGGTCCTGCGAAGATGGAAAACGGCAGAGTCGCAGCATTGCGTTTACCTAAAGGCAGCGATCTCACACGTAAGGTAATTGATGATTACACCAGTTTCGTTGCTCTATATGGGGCCAGGGGACTTGCCTATATAAAAGTAAATGATGCGAAAAGTGGTAAAGAGGGTTTACAGTCGCCAATACTCAAGTTCCTGCCCGATGAAGTTGTTGAAACCATTATGCTGCGGACACAGGCCGAAACCGGCGATTTGATTTTCTTTGGTGCGGATAAAACAAAAGTGGTGAACGATGCTCTCGGTGCTCTGCGTGACAAGCTGGCAGATGATTTAGATCTACACCAGGGAGAATGGGCGCCATTATGGGTAATTGATTTTCCCATGTTCGAACACGACGAGAACGAAAATCGATGGAATGCACTTCATCATCCTTTTACCGCGCCGCAGAATGATAGTAGCGCTGAATTGCAGGCCAACCCGGGCGCAAGCCTTTCACGTGCCTATGACATGGTCATGAATGGTATGGAACTAGGAGGTGGCTCAATTCGTATCCATCGGCCGGAGATGCAAATGGCTGTATTACAGTTACTGGGCATTGGCGAGGAAGAGGCGAGAGAGAAGTTTGGTTTTCTTATCGATGCGCTTGATTATGGCTGTCCACCACACGGCGGTATTGCCTTCGGACTGGATCGTATTGTCATGATCATGGCCGGTGCAAGCTCGATTAGGGACGTGATTGCCTTCCCTAAGACCCAATCCGCAAGTTGTTTACTCACTTCCGCACCTTCCACAGCGGCCGCTAAGCAATTGAAAGATCTAGGTATTCGCTTAAGCAAACCGCCGAAAGCTGAATAAGCTACAAAATCCGCCTTGCTTTTAGTGTACTAGATACACTAAGCTTTAGTTATTGTACTAACTACACTAAGCTCTATGTACCAATACGAATACCCCCATCCATCTGTCTCTACTGACATCGTTATTTTTACGATTCAGGAAGAGCAGCTCAAAGTCCTGTTAATCAGGCGCCTGAGCGATCCGTTCAAAAACGGCTGGGCCTTGCCTGGTGGTTTTGTCGAGATTGATGAAGACCTTGAACAGGCAGCAAACGCCCCAACAAACTTCTAATGGCTAAAGAGAAAATCACAGATCCCAAGTACCAGGGCTGGCAGCTCTATCGCCGATTGTTTTCCTATGTGGGGGCCTATCAATTGGCGCTCACCGGCAGCATCGTCGGCTATATCGTGTTTGCAGCTACATCGCCACTTACTGCTTGGTGGCTTGGATTAACAGTCGATGCAATCAATGCAGAAAACTACGAAGAGCTACGAATCATCAGTCCTTTGCTTTGTGTATTGATAGTAATAATTCGGGGAGCCGGTGGATTTTTGGGTAGCTATTCCCTGGCAGCAATTGCCAATAATGTAATCCACAAATTGCGCTGTGAGTTGATAGACCATTTGATTAAGTTGCCTGCTGGCTATTTTGACAAGATGACTTCCGGCAAGCTTGTCTCAAAATTTACTTACGACGTTACGCAAATAACCGGAGCTGCTTCGAATGCTTTCGCTGTCATAGTGAGAGAGGGGTTTACCGTAATTGGTTTGTTAATTTACTTAATGATTGTGGACTGGCAATTAAGTTTAACCTTTTTGATTATTGCGCCATTTGTTGCGTTGATCGTGAGCC
>JABHFC010000210.1 GCA_018676275.1 Gammaproteobacteria bacterium
AATTGATATGTTGTCATGCATAATTTAGCAGGAGTTTGTCGATATTGAATTTTATTGATCTATATCAAATTTTAGCATGCGGATTTTGCCATACTGAAATCCAGCGTAATATTAACAAAAGGGGAAACGACGAAAGTTATTTGACCCAACAATTTAAGCAAGATCGACACCGCCTCACACAACCTTGAGTGTCCTCACCATTGTATCACCCCCAGTTGTGAGGTGGTGTTTTTTTGCTTTTAAAAAACGGTAAGCTCACCTGTTTGTAAACGACTCCCTTTCTTTCGGTTTTCAAAAATATTTTCCCTATTTGTTTTTATGAAGCAGTTATAAATCGTTCTGATTTAATTCTTATCTTTTCACTCCAAAAGAGTTCAGTTTGGGCTAATAGTCAAACCATAAAATGGAGATCGCTGTCGGGAACAGATCGGGGCTATTCCAGAAAATCACTCATAACTCTTTATAAACACGATGATTTATTGATGGAATAATGAGGAGATAATTGATCTTGATCATTTAAGTATTCTCAGTAAATCAATAGTCTGCACCCATGCGGCAAATTGACGCACCTAACTATTCAACAGGAAAGATAGCAAAACTATCAGGCTACCTAGTAATTTCCTAAGGAAGACAAATCGTGGTTAATTACCGCAAAGTATCTTTTCATTTCAGAGCCTTTATAACAGGTTTCCTGGTCCTTTTTTTCATAGTAAATGCTATATGTAAGCCTGTTTTAGCGAAAAGCCTTAATGAAGTCCTGGATAGCAATCCTATAAACCAATTATTCCCGGATGCAGCCCGGACAGAAGCAGAAAATCAGGACGAATCAAAAACAGAACATAGTATTAACATAGCCAGCGTCTATGACGGAGCTAAACAAATTGGCTACCTTTATTTGAACAGTAGCATAGTTAATGCAACCGGCTATTCAGGTAAACCGATTCAAGTATTAATTGGGCTGGATATGCAGGGTGTGATCCGTTCAGCCAGATTGGTGGAGCACTCTGAACCTATTGTTCTTATAGGGATACCTGAAGAAAAGATTCGGGCTGTAATTGACAGTTATATAGGTCTGGATATTGTTGCCATTGCAAGGACAAAGGATCGGGAATTACCTTACGATGCTTTGAGTGGAGCCACGGTTACCGTTCGGGTAATTGATGACAGTATCATACGATCGGCTACCAAAATTGCCCGGTGGTATGGCTTGGGTGGATTAACTGCGGAAGCGCCGAAGGATACTGGCCCTCAAATGGAGATTAATTCTGGTCTGAATGAAATCCGGGACTGGATCGATCTGATCGGAGACGGTTCAGTACGAAGACTCAAATTGCTTGAAAAAGATGTTAACAAAGAATTTGCGGCTAACGGTATCAATATTGATGCTGATGAATCAATAGATGAAGAGTTGTTTATTGAGCTTTACGCTGCTCTGGTGTCAGTACCCTCTATTGGCAACAGTCTTTTGGGTGAGGGAGAATATAAAAATCTTGTTAAGAGTTTAGAGCCAGGCAAACACGCAATTCTGTTAGCGGCAAATGGTAACTATTCATTCAAAGGTTCAGGCTATGTTCGTGGTGGTATTTTTGATCGTTTTGAGATTATTCAAAATGATAATGCCATTCGATTTCGGGATACTCACCATAAGCGCTTAAGACAAATTGAGGCATCAGGAGCTCCAAATTTAATAGATGTTGATTTGTTCACGATTCCTGCTGATATTGAATTTGATGCGGTTAAAGCCTGGGAACTGGAGTTGTTAGTGAGCAGAGAAACCGGTCCGAGAGAAAAAGTCTTTGTGACTTTTAATTTGTCTTATGAGACTCCTGAGAATTATCTGAAAAAATCAGAGAATCAGGGTGAAGCAAATGCTCAGGTAGATAATTCAATTAGTTCATCTTCTCTGCAGGAAGAGGCTCCGCTTTGGGAAACTTTATGGCGGGAGAAAATCTGGATGTCCGCTCTTCTGGTCTTATCTCTGGTTTTCTTAAGCTGGATTTTCTTTTTCCAGATGTGGTTAGTTAAGCGTCCCGTACTGTTCCAACGCATAAGAACAGGCTTTCTTATTTTCACTTTATTTGGAATTGGTTTTTACGCTAATGCACAACTTTCAGTGGTTAATATACTGACTGTTTTTAGTGCGTTAATTACCGGGTTTGACTGGGCTTATTTTCTGATGGAGCCTTTGATCTTTATTTTATGGGGCAGCGTCGCCGCAGCTATTTTGTTTTGGGGTCGGGGCGCTTATTGCGGCTGGCTTTGTCCTTTTGGCGCATTACAGGAACTGCTGAATAAGTTAGCGAAGCTTGCCAAAATACCCCAATACGTTGTGCCCTGGGGTATACATGAGCGTCTTTGGCCATTGAAATATATTATTTTCATGATTTTGTTTGGTGTCTCATTGCACTCCTTGGGTTTGGCTGAACGTCTGGCAGAGATAGAACCTTTCAAAACTGCAATCATAATGAAGTTTATTCGTGACTGGCCATATGCATTATTCGCCATTGTAGTGCTGGCGGCAGGTTTGTTTATTGAAAGATTTTATTGCAGGTATCTTTGTCCGCTTGGTGCTGCACTGGCGATACCTGCTCGCATGCGTATGTTTGACTGGCTAAAACGTTATCGTCAATGTGGCTCTCCTTGTCAAAGGTGCGCCAATGAATGCATGGTTCAGGCCATTCATCCGGAAGGTAATATTAATCCGAATGAATGCATTAATTGTTTACATTGCCAACAACTGTACACAGACGAACATAATTGTCCTGTAATGATACAGAAAAGCGTTAAGCGCGCCCGTCGTGAGGGTATGAGTACGGAGAAAACGGCTGGAATGGCAAGCAAGATTCTGGAAGAAATAAAAGATTCCAACAGGGAACTGAAGTGAAATTGTTTAATAACTGACTTATTTTTTTTGGGTCAAACTGTTTATTTATTTACTGGAGAAAAGTGATGACAACAATAGATGATAAAGACGAAGGTTTAAGTCGCAGAGATTTGCTTACGCGTTCAGCTGGCGTAGCTGGCCTGGCTGGTGTGGGTGTAGCTGGAGGCCTTGCATTGACTGGCGCGGCAATACCACGAGAAGCAAAAGCTGCTGAAAATAATAGTGCTCACGTTGGTCCGGGGCAGCTGGATGAATACTACGGATTCTGGAGTAGTGGACAAGCTGGAGAAGTGAGGATCCTGGGAATCCCATCGATGCGTGAAATGATGCGTATTCCTGTTTTCAATCGTTGCAGCGCGACCGGTTGGGGGCAGACAAATGAAAGTAAGAAGATTATGACTGATGGGATGTTGCCTGAAACAAAAGAATATCTGAAAGACAAGGGTGAAGTCTGGATGAATGGGGATGCACATCATCCACATATGTCATTTACCGATGGCACTTACGATGGTCGATACCTGTTCATTAATGATAAGGCCAACACCCGGGTGGCACGCATTCGATGTGATGTGATGAAATGTGACAAGATGATAGAAATCCCGAATGCTTCGGATATTCATGGCCTTCGTCCACAGAAATTCCCACGTACCGGTTATGTCTTTGCTAACGGTGAACATCGCGTACCAATCCCGAACGATGGTTCTATCCTGGACGAGCCGGAAAAATATGAAGCAATTTTCACTGCTATTGACGGAGACTCAATGGAAATTGCCTGGCAGGTTATGGTGGATGGTAACCTGGACAACTGTGATGCGGATTATCAGGGCTTATATGCTTTTTCGACATGTTATAACGGTGAAGAAGGCGTAACGCTGTCAGAAATGACGGCGAATGAACAGGACTGGGCCATTGTATTTGACATTAAGGCAATTGAAGCTGCGGTAAAGAAAGGTGACTTCAAAAAGATTAACGGTGTGCCGGTTGTAGATGGGCATAAGGGGTCAAAATATACTCGTTATATTCCTGTTTCCAATAGCCCGCACGGCTGTAATACAGCACCGGATGGCAAGCATGTTGTTATCAATGGCAAATTATCACCAACGGTTTCAGTTATCGATGTGCGTAAGTTGCCGGATCTATTTAACGACAAGATTAAGCCCAGAGATGCCATTGTAGCTGAGCCTGAGTTAGGTCTTGGACCTTTACATACGGCGTTTGATAACAAGGGTAACTGTTATACAACTCTGTTTCTTGATAGCCAGGTGGCGAAATGGAACCTGGAAAAAGCTATACAGGCATATCAGGGTAAGGATGTTAACCCGATACTGGATAAAGTCGATGTGCAATATCAACCGGGGCATAACCATACTTCTATGGGTGAAACCAAAGAGGCCGATGGTAAATGGCTGGTGTCATTGAACAAGTTCTCAAAGGATCGCTATATAAATGTTGGACCTTTAAAACCTGAAAATGAGCAGCTTATCGATATCACTGGAAAGAAAATGAAAATTGTTCATGATGGACCAACGTTTGCTGAACCACATGATTGTATTATTGTGCGATCAGATATTGTCAATCCGTCCAAAACGTATAAACGGGGAGATCCATTATTTGCTGATGCGGAAGCCCAGGCAAAAAAAGATGGTATCAATCTTATGGGCGACAGCAAGGTAATACGAGACGGTAACAAGGTCAGGGTTTACATGTGGTCAGTAGCTCCAGCCTTCAGCATGAACGATTTCACTGTAAATAAAGGTGATGAAGTGACTATCTACGCAACAAATATGGATTCGGTGGATGATCTTACTCACGGTTTAACTATTGCTAACTATGGTGTGGCTATGGAAATTGGGCCACAGGCGACTAGTTCAGTGACCTTCAAAGCTGACAGACCCGGGGTACACTGGTTCTACTGTCAGTGGTTCTGTCATGCACTGCACATGGAAATGCGTGGTCGTATGTTTGTCAAGCCTGCTTAAACGCTAATCAGTGTTCAGGTATTGCAAATATCAGGCTGAGGTACTTTTGTGCTTCAGCCTGATTTTGATTGCACAATGCATAAATGCTGTAACAGTGGATGTTGTACCAGGAGTTGATAGCTTAGAAATGGCCATTGCCGGAGCAGCTGTGGGCGACACACTGCAACTGCAGAATGGAGATTATTTTGGGCCGGTTATAGTTGATCGAACTCTAAACATTATAGGTAGCGGTAAAAGTATTGTAGATGGAGGAGGCAAGGGCAGGGTTATTACGATTGCTGCGGCAGATTCTATTGTCAAAAATATTACGATACGAAACTCGGGAATCGATCTGTCTGAAGAAGACAGCGGGATATTTGTTACCAGGGAGGCTGACCGCGCACTAATTGAAGGCAATACGCTGAATAATAATCTAATAGGTATTTACCTGAAAGGACCAGAGAGTGCTATCGTCAGAGGCAACAAAATTACCGGCAATAAGATATTGCGAGTAAATGAAAGAGGTAACGGTATTCACCTGTGGAACACGCCCGGGTCAATTGTTGAGGGAAATAGCGTTCGTTACGGACGTGATGGCATTTTCGTCACTACCAGCAAAAACAATATTTTTCGTAACAACCGATTTGAGGATCTTCGCTTTGCTATACATTATATGTATACCAATAATAGCGAGATAAGTGGTAATTATTCCGAGGGCAATCATGTTGCCTATGCATTGATGTATTCCTCACACCTTAAAATATTTAACAATCATTCCAAAGATGACAGGGATCGTGGTCTGTTTTTTAATTATGCAAATTATTCAACAATGTATGGGAATATCATTGAAGGTGGTCCAGAGAAGTGTGTTTTTATATACAACTCCAATTTTAATCAGATCAAAAGCAATGTATTCAAACAGTGTCAAATAGGTGTGCATTTCACCGCCGGTTCTGAAGATAACCAGATAACGGAAAATGCCTTTATTGCCAACAAAAGACAGGTGAAGTATGTCGGTAGTCGTTATCTTGAGTGGTCTGTAAATGGGAAGGGTAATTACTGGACTGACCACACGACCTTTGATCTAAATGGAGATAATATTGCTGATAAAGCCTATCAACCGAATAACCTGATAGACCAGATAGTATGGCGTCATCCACTGGCAAAGATACTTGTAAATAGTCCGGCCTTTCATTTATTGCAGTGGGCTCAATCTCAATTTCCCGCTCTATACCCAGGTGGTGTTATTGATAGTGCTCCTCTAATGCATCAACCTGATATTGCCAGCTATGTTAATGGTTAACCGAGAATATCAATCTGATACTGTTATAGGCCTGCACGGTCTAGGTAAAAAATATGGAAAGCATGAGGTGCTTCAATCACTTGACTTGATGCTAAAGGAGGGTGAATGTTTTGCCTTAATTGGACATAACGGTGCCGGTAAAACCACATTATTAAAGCTGATACTGGGATTAACCCGACCAAGTAGCGGTCATATTGAATTATGGGGGGAAGCACCGGCAATACATACGGCGCGACAGGTAGGACATTCTCTCGGTTTTCTGCCGGAAGCTGTAGCCTTTAAAGGCAATATGAGCGGAATGGAAGTG
>JABHFC010000211.1 GCA_018676275.1 Gammaproteobacteria bacterium
ATTTATATAGACTCAAGCAACTCAATCTCAAGCGAAACTTGATCGAACAGAGCCTTTATGAAAGTAGTAGTGATAAAGAACTCAGACAATTACTTAGGATAGAGAAGAGTCTTGTCTACTTTGTGAACAGTCTCAATGCTAACGAACTGCTCAATCTTAAGATGAAAAGAACCGATTTTTTGCAAATCAGGGATCTGGAGTATCATACAGACCTATTCGAAGATATCATAATTGATAATGGACAAGCACTTGAAGTAGCGAATGTACATACCAATATATTGAGCAGTACGATGGCAAGAAACCTTTCTATCTTCAATTAAATTATGATGGTCCCTATACCAACCCGCCATCAAACATGGGCCCGGCACGAAATCGTTATTACAAAGACTATGTTGGCAAAGAGTTCCCTTCTTTTCCCCGCACCGCATACAATGAAAACCTGGTGGAGCAACTTATAGACTCACAGAACACAAGCCCATTCTTCATTGAGAAACTTCGCCAGGGTCTGGCCATGCATAATGATCCTGAGACCATGGCCAATGTTGCCTCACAAAATACGCTTGTTGATGATGGTGTTGGCAAAGTAATGGCGGCACTTAAACAAAAGGGTCTTGATAAAAATACAATTGTAATTTTATCTTCCGATCAGGGTAATTTTTATGGTCAACATGGTCTCTGGCAACACGCCATCGTCACAAAACCTTCGAGTATGTATGAGACCGCAATGCATGTTCCCCTTATTGTTCGACACAGTGGTTCAATTCCTGAAGGACTGAAAAGTGATGCTCTAATCGGTCAATATGATGTTCCTGTTACCTTGCTGGACTATATTGGTTATGGCGATGTTAAGTTGGAGAACAGCCCCGGCTTGAGTTTTGTACCTCTGCTTAAAGGCAAACAGGTAAAGTGGCAGGATGCGGTGTTCGCGGAGCAGGAAGAAACGCGGGTTATCAGAACAGACAGTTTTACATACTGGAAACGCCTGCAAACTACAGGCGAACATGTGCTTTATGATCTGAATAAAGATCCGGAACAAAATACCAATGTTTATAATGATCCTGCTTATGCTGAAACTATAGCTATGCTGGATAAAAAACTGGAAGAATTTTTCAGCAAGTACTCTGATAAGGAATACGATTTATGGAATGGTGGTGTAGCCAAAGGCTCTGTTGACAGACCTGAGGTTTATCGCAGGTTATATGGAGATGACTGGCGGGCTAAAGCTGAAATAAAACCAGAGTTCACGGAATAAATATATACATGTACATTCACTGATTGTTTTTGATCTATATCAAATCAGTGCCTGTTGTTCAATAAAACCCATCTCTTATCAATTTTTCTCCTGACAGGCTCTGTGACCCATACGTATTTGTTGAAAAAATATTATTGACATCCCTAATCCCGAGGGTATATTTCGCCCTTATCGGAGGGCTGTTTTTTTCCGTCTTGCTTGGGTGTGTAAATTGGGTTCCTTGGCTGGGAGGTAATATGGCAACAAAACAAAAAAGTGATGATGATTTTGACGACGACATTGAGGCCTTTGAGGACGATGCCGGCATAGAACCTTTTCTTGATGTCATGGAAAAACAGGATAGTAAGCGTGGGAAAAGTATTTCATCACGTCGAAAAATTGAAGCATTGCAGGAAAAGCAACGGCTGAAGAAATTACTGGAAGATTATTCGGATAACGACTTCGATTACGACTAGTCAGGATCTAGACCGAAGGTCTTAATTCTTCTCCACAAAAGCTGCAACGATACTGAGTCTGTTTACGACTAACCCGCATATGTCGTCGGCTACCCAAGTGATGTTCGCGGCAGCCACAAACATACGAATACTGTCTGTATTTACGAACAGGCAGCCCTTCCAAATTGAAATTGAAAGTAACGCTGGCGTCAGCGCCAAATTCACGCATTACATTTTTCCATTCTTCACCATGTGGCCTGATTCGCTGACTAGCGAAAAGAGAACGCCGACCATGCCCATAAAGATTGTCGACGACATAGTGCGCTACTTCATGAGGAATGGTTACATCAATGTTCTGCTCGTAGTATTTGGAAAAAATATAGGGGTTGTAGCGAATCCATCGCGACTCTGCTGAACTCTTATACATACCTGCTGTTCGTCCGCTGAGATCGAAATGCACCGGAATAAGATCAAACTCCTGGTTAAAAATCTCACCAGCTCTTTTTATATAAATATGTGTAAGAGCTATGACTCGTTGTTGCTGAGTCGTATCTATAGGTTCAAATTTATACATCAAATAAATGTAATGGAAAAAACGATTAGTAACAAACCTGTTATTGTCTAATTTCGTTTCATATATTCAGTACTGCCTGAACTGACCAGTAACGACACCCTGGATATGTACTCGCTCAGTTGGATAAATTAATGAAACCATATCCCTGTTTGCCGGTATTAGTTCGATTCTGTCGCCATGTAAGCGCAGACGTTTCAAGGTAACTTCACCATCGTCAATAAGTGCGACAACAATATCATCGTTATTTGCCTTTTCTGTTTTTCTCACAATTACAATGTCACCATCAAGAATTCCCGCCTCAATCATGGTATTACCAATTACTTTAAGGGCGAACCTGTCTGGTCCCAAAAGCAATGCAGAAAAATTTATTTCAGATTGAGATTTAATTTTTCTAATGGGCTTTCCGGCTTCGATAGTTCCCAGAAGAGGCAAAATGGTAAGACTACGCCCTGCCTTTGCCGTCAGTCGTATGCCTCGCCAACTTCGTCCATTTCGTTGTAACTGTCCTTTATCAATCAGTGATTGAACATATCTGTGCACAGTACCTTTTGAATTTATCGAAAGCGCCTTACCAATCTCATTTAAGGTTGGCGCATAACCATGTTCAGCGATGTGATGCGTAACACAGGCCAATACTTTTTCTTCCAGTTGGGTTAACAAGTAGTTCTCCAATCGTTCTCTAAACAAGGATAGAGAACAATTAGAGAACTTTCAAGTTTCTGACAATCACATATAATGTTCACCAACTAATACAAGGTCACAAAGCATCTATTTGCAAAACGGAGATTATGTAATGACGAACAAACCTGTAAATAAGACTGAAGAAGAATGGCAGGCTGAGTTAAGTCCCGAGCAATTCGAAATAACCCGCAATAAAGGGACAGAGCGTGCTTTCACCGGCGAATACAATGATTGTAAAGATGACGGGATATATCATTGTAGCTGTTGCGGACAGGAACTTTTCAAGTCAGGTACAAAATATGATTCAGGTTCAGGCTGGCCCAGTTTCTATGCG
>JABHFC010000212.1 GCA_018676275.1 Gammaproteobacteria bacterium
CAATGGATTATGAAAATACGCTTAACAAAGTGTCCGAGATCGGTTGACCACTACAGTACGTGGTAGTTACGTGTCAGACCTTCCAGCCTCGAAGCGAGATTTACCGCATCACCGACAACAGTATAGGTTATGCGATATTTTGAACCCATGTTGCCAACATTCATCATGCCGGTATTAATACCTATGCCCATAGACGGCCCCGGCCAGCCACGTTTTACAAAACTCTCTGATAGTAAGGCAATTTCATTTTGCATTTCCAATGACGCCAGAACAGCTCGTAAAGCATGATCTTTCTGACTTACAGGCGCACCCCAAAATGTCATGATCGAGTCACCGATATATTTATCGATTGTTGCGCCGTGGCTATAAAGAATTTCAGTCATGGCTGTAAAATATTCGTTTAACAGTCGTGCAAGTTGCTTCGGGTTTAATTGTTCGGAAACTCCGGTAAAGTTTTGTAAGTCGCAAAAGAAAACAGTCAGATATTTTGACTCCCCATCAAGATTCAATTGGCCGGGATGCTTACTAATTTCAGCAACTAATTGAGGAGGAATGTATTGTCCAAAGACTTCTACAATTTTTTGCTTTGCTACTGTTTCTTTGAAATAGCTTATAAGCACATTGACCGCATACAGTATAAGGATGGTCAACAGACTGAACTCCAGAGGTAACAAGGAATTCGAGGTGGTCGTGTAGGCAGGGAAAATGGGTAATATCGAACAGGCCGCCGTTAGCAATGAAGCCTGTATCGGATTCAGAATGGGCAACAATAAAGATAAAATTATTCCCGAGAAAATGAGAATGACGAATTCAGTTGAATAAATTACCGGGGGCAAGCCAAAGCCTTGATTAACACCAGTGTTAAATAATAAGGAATGAAACGATAAACCCGAGTTAGCCTGAAACTGGATTTCTAGCAAGCCAGTGCCGTTACAGACAAACAGCAAAAAGACGATAAAAACTAATATGATTTGACTCGCCTGGGCTTTAAATTTTTCTGGCATTGTTATAGTTATAATCCCAAGCGTGACTTTTTACTTTAAGGCGGTATCCATTCTTTCGCTACATAGTTTAACAGTCGAACTTGGTCGAAAAAAATTTATCTTTAAACATTGAATATATCTGTTAAGCACACATGATCAGCTGGATATGGGTATTGTTTGATACTGAGCAGTTTTTTCGAAATACATGATTACCTGTTGAAAAATCGACAGTTTTGTTGACTGATGGTCATCAGTCAACCACATCACTACTACTGAGTATTCGACTATATAGTAATAAAAACAATAACTTAGAGTTTTGGCACAGTATCTGCATAGTTAACACTACAAACTAAAAGAGTAACGAGGAAGAGAAAATGAAACTCAAAAAAGAATCTGGATTTACCCTTGTCGAAATCGCCATTGTACTGGTAGTTATCGGTTTACTGTTAGGCGGTATTCTTAAGGGTCAACAACTTATCAATAGTGCTCGTGTTCGTAACCTTGCGGATCAGAATTCCGGCATCCAGGCAGCTTACTACGGCTTTATTGACCGTTTTAGAAACCTGCCTGGTGATATGCTCGCAGCGTCTGCCTGTACAGCAATTGGTACGGGTGTAGATACTTTTGCTGCATGTGCTACCCCGGCAAGTGCTCCCGGCGGTATAGTTGGTACCAATGGTGGTAATGGTCGAATTGACACTGTCGCTGAAGCGGGTTCTGTCTGGCCACATTTGTCTGCGGCCGGCTTTTTAAATGGTACATTCTCTGGGCAGCTTGCGGGTGCTGTTACACAGCTAACTGCAGTGACCTATCCAACATCTGTTGCCATTGGCGCGGTACCACCTAATGCCTTCCAGGGTCCAATTATGCTGGCGCATTCAACCGGCTATCAGAATCTCACCTCTCGGGGCACAGTAAGCCGTTTGGTTTACTCGTTCGGTGGAAAAATCCCTGTGCCGCTGTTACGTGATCTGGATCAGAAGCTTGACGATGGTGTTGCCGGTAGCGGAGTATTGAGATCTGCTCCTGATGCCGCTGATGGTACCGCTGATGCATTTGGCGCCATTACAGATTATACAAACGGTGCTGGACAGGATTGTGTTACTCCAGCGACTACTGATACCTGGAATGTGGATAGTCCTAACCAGACTTGTAACGCCATCTTTCTGTATTAAGACGTAGTTTTATCAGTATTGAAAAAGCCCGCTTTTGCGGGCTTTTTTTTGGCTTCCGTATAGCGTAATTATTTTTGGGAATGGTGAGAACAAAAATGAAGGTAGTAGTGCGTAAAAGAATTCGTGAGCAATGTTGATACTCAGAGATCCTGCAGGATTATGTATAATGAATTTTTTACACATTCTTTAGTTAACGACGCAAATGGTAGCTAATTCAGCTGTAACTTTTTCAGATGTTGCCATCTCTTATGGTAAACATGAGGTGCTGTCTGAAATAAATCTTGAAGTTCTTCCCGGCGAATACCTGGGTCTGATTGGTGTTAATGGAGCAGGAAAGACCACTCTTATTAAAAGCCTGCTGGATTTCACTCAGTTGAAGGCCGGTTCAATTTCCATTTTTGGGCGCAGCAACACAATAGCTGAATCCAGAGAGCAGCTTGCTTTCCTCCCGGAAAAGTTTGTTCCTCCTTACTATCTCAGCGGAGCAGACTATCTCGAATATATGTCTGAACTTTATGGTAAGAGCCATGAACCGGAAAAAGTTAAACAGATGTTGGCAGTTCTGGATCTTGATATTTCAGCCTTAGGTAAATCCGTACGTGAGCTATCCAAAGGAATGTCGCAAAAGCTGGGTTTGGCTGCTTGTCTGATGAGTGACAGGGATCTGTTTATTCTTGATGAACCCATGAGTGGGCTTGACCCGAAAGCTCGAGCCTATTTAAAACAGTATTTACTTGATCTGAAAAAACAGAACAAGACCCTGTTTTTTAGTACCCACATGCTTGCTGATGTCGAGACTCTATGTGACAAGGTAGCTATTTTGCACGAAGGCCTTATCAAGTTTACTGGTTCGCCAACAGAATGTTCCGAAAAGTATGGAACTGATAATTTTGAACAAGCCTACTTGCGTTGCGTCAGTGATTAGTCAGTCTAATAACGACGAGAGCGTGAACGTAAGTTAGCAGGCACAGGAAAAGGTGGGCTACGACCTACAAGCGCTTCAATTAATGCCAACTCTTCATCATCGTGATTCTTGAAAGGAGCTGGATGGATTAGCTTGCCAGAAGAGCTGCTGGCACTGATATACCGGGGTGCACTGTGGTGGGTAGATACGATAGTTTCCGTGTTCGCAGGATCGCTAATCGCACTTAAATCAGTGATTCCGTAGCAGGTACAAATATAGGACTCGTCCGGATCAGATTCAATATAGACGCCTGTACCTCGTATACCAATTGTAGCTATTGCAGTAGTAATTTTATGTTCGCGTTTGCCAAATACAGAAAGTAATTTGCCAGTAAGCAATCTCATTGTAGCTACGGAAGTAGCTTTTAATTTTTCTGAAACACCTGTGTTTTTTTCCGCCACCAGTTGCAGCGAGCTATTACTCTGAAGTATGAACGAGTCTTTGCCGACAACAAAAATCACGTGACTGTTATTCTGTGTTTCAATCTTGTCATTAGCGCTAATAAAAGTATCAATGTTCGCCAATTGACCATTTACAAAAACTTTACCGCTTAATTCGTATATCGATTGACCGGAGTCCAGTGGACCAGGTATTTTCCCCAGTATTTGCGCCTGTACTGTATTGATGAGGATACCTGGTTTGCTCGCGACGAACAGACCAGACGCTAACATCCCCACTAACAGTTTTCTTCTAGGGTCGTCAATTTCACCACCACTTGTCATAACTTATCCTCATTCCTGATAATTCTTACACATCATTTTAGCAAGTCATCACTTCAATAAGGTATAAATAAAACGAGTTGGTGAAAACGGCAAATTGTCTCTAGTGAGTGGAAGCATGTGATATTTAGCTTGTAATACCATGACAAAGATACTTTAATTTAAATTAATCAGGTACTTACTAATAAACAATACGATGAACCATAAGAACCCATCAAGTTAATGAGGTCGTTTAATCAATATTTTCATTTCTGTCTTTCATCAGCATTGTTCAGTGTGTGTCCCCTGGTATTTGCCGCAGGCTACTATGGAGATGGGCCTTATATTGATGCTGATATTAATATCAGGTACGAAGATAACCTGAGTAGAACCAGCAAAGGATCGGAAGTCGAGGAAGATATGGTCACGGCTCTAAGCGCCGGAGGTGGCTATGTAAAGAAGCTGGATGATAAAAGTCAGTTAATGTTTTCAGCTTATCTTGCCCATGAACATTTTGCTGAATTCACGGATTTGAATAATGTTGCTGTGAACACATCGATGATTTATACGATTCAGCCGAATAAAGGATATACACAACCCTGGTATGAAATATCTTTAAACCTGACGAAGCTGAAGTTCAACAAAAGCAATATACGCGATAGTTTTATCCTGAATACACAAGCCAGTGCAGGAAAACGATTTACTGATCGGCTGACAGCCAGGTTGGCTTATAGTTATGAACGCAGGTATTCGGATGGCGATGTGTTTGACACTGAAAATCACGAACTGGACTCAGGAATAATCTATTCGTATTCTCCACGAATTGCGTTATTTGCAAATTATCGTCTGTCCCTCGGTGAGGTGGTGTCAACAGCGAGGCCGAATCCTATTATTATCGCTGCGTCTGAAAGTGTCGCCCCGGATGATGTGTTCACGTCGGGAACTGGACCAGGTTGTGCCAATCGGCGCTGCGCCTATAGAATTGATGCCCTGAGTCACCATTTTGAGGTGGGCATGGAGTTTAATCTCTCTCAGACAGTTTCTCTGGATCTGTCAGGTCGATATTTTATCGTAGATGGAAATGGTATTGAGTCTTACAAAGGCTGGATCTATGGAGCGGGCTTATATATTCAATTTTGAAGAATTAATAGCCGGATATATTGAGTAAATAGAGAAATTACAGAATTTATCCAGCTCGTAGAAGTGAAATGCTATAATTTTGACAACTGATATACCAATGAGAAACGAGTGACTATGCTGCGAATAATTTTCCTGTTGTTATTGACCTGCAGTACTTGTGTTAGTGCACGAATGTACCAGTGGACCGACCCCGATAGCGGATCAACCCAATTGTCCGGGAGTCCACCAATGTGGTATCGCAGCGCCGATGGCGGGCCAAGGGTATTTGTCTTTGATAATAGCAAGGTCATTGATGACACGGGGATTGCCGTCTCCGATGAACAAAGAGAGCATCTTCGACAGAAGGCTTTTTTGCGAGCTGACAAGGACAAGGCCGGGGCGAGGGAAAAGTTGTTAAAGGCAAAAACCATGAACGCGGCTTTGCTACAGAAAAAGAAAATGGAAGAAGTGGCGCAACAGAAACTGGAACCTGTTGTAGAAGAGGTTCCGATACAGCTACCAGAGTTATCTTCTGAGAAACCATCTATGTCAGAAGAAGCCACCACCCAGGAACAAATGCGTCAAGTGATTGAAGCCTGGGAGAAAGTTAAAACTGAAAGGGCAAAGGATTTACTCGGTACTCCCGGAACATCGCCCTAGGAGTTCGGCAGACTCCTGGTACCTACTTCGAGAAAAGACTTTTTATTGTGCCTAAAAAAGACGTGTCCTGAGAATGAGCTAGACTTTTCAGCGCGATTAGCGACTCGTTGCGCGGGTTTATTTTAAGTCCATATTCTATATATGTGAGCATCTTTTCCTGTTGATTCGTGGCCAGTGCCTGTTCCGCCTGTTGATAATAGCGATCAGATATAGCCAGTATTCCACTAATAGCTTTTTTGTTACCAGGCTCAAGTTCCAACATGCGTGAAAAATAATAATAAGCGTTATCTTTCGGTGGAAAAGTCAGCTTGTATTCTTCGAGACTCTGTTTACCTAGCCAGGCCAGTGCATTCATAACATCGGCAGTGACCGGTTCAGGTGTTGGTGCAGCGGCTACTGGCATCGGTGTTTCAGTTACAGGTGTGACTTGTACAGCTTGATTATTCGCTTCAAGCCCATCGTTGCCAGGAACTTCAGCAGGCACCGGAATCGTCGTTTCTGGAATAACGACAGTCTTTGCGGTTAAAACCGAACTGGTTGAAATCTTGTTCTTTTTTGTATCGCCCTTGATATTAATTTCGACATATTTTAATGAGGAAAACATTACCAGACCCAAAAGCACCAGTCCCATTAATATTTTTGAGGCTCGCTGTTTTCGCTGTTCATCACTCGTCCCAATCACGTCAAAATCAGCGAAGGTCTCCATTGTGTTACGAGAGCGTTTTAACGATTCGATGGCGGCGATCAGTTCGTCTGCATCTGAGAATCGTTCGTCACGTTGTTTCGCCATCATGCGATTAAGCAGGGGCTGAAATTCGCTTAGGTCTTCCGGTAAATCCGGGATCGGTCCCTGTTTGTGCTGGATGACGATGTCGATCAGAGAACTGGAAATATAGGGCTTGGAGCCAGTCAGCATTTCGTAAAATATACAGCCCAGGCTGTATATATCTGCCCGACCATCAATTTTCTGACCATCGGCCTGTTCCGGGCTGACATAATTTGGGCTACCGAGAAAAATACCGGTAGAAGTCAGGTCGTGTTCGGTATCAACTTCTTTGGCAATACCGAAATCAGTCAGAATGGGGGTGTCATTATCCGCAAACAATATGTTCGCCGGCTTTACGTCTCGATGAACGATCCCGTGCTTGTGCGCTTCTCCCAGGGCACTGGATACCTGGGCGAGATAATCCAGGGCTTCTTCTGCTGAAACCGGTAATTCCAGTCGTTGCTTAAGATCGCCTCCCTGGATGTATTCCATGGAGATGTATAATTGCTCATCGGCGATCCCAATATCGTAGATAGTAATAATATTGGGGTGCTTAAGAGAGGCAAGGATTCGGCCTTCTGCAAGGAAGCGCTCACCAAGATCGGAATTATCCATCTGGTCGTCGAGCAGTTTCAGGACGACGTCACGGTGCAGGGATTCCTGCGTGGCAAGATAGACGGTGGCCATGCCGCCCTTGCCAATTTCGCGCTTAATGGTAAACCCCTGAATATCCATGCGCTTGATTATAAAGCTATTTGTATTAAATGTGGTGTTAACATGTATGAAATAGTCTGGCTTTTCTCTTATGGTGTCAGTATTTTACGATAAGCGCACTAGAATAAACGAATCAGCGCTTTTTCCAATGACGGATTTTGTGTTCTGAAGGCTCAGGTGTCAAAACCTATCTTGAGTTGGAAGTGATAAACTAATAAAAACAAGCTAATTTCAGGAAATATGATATGACCGAAGATACCATCGAGAGGCGTGGAGCCAGTTCCGAACTTATAGGCAATATGCTCGCTGAGCGCGATCAGCTCCTTGGTCTTCTATTGCAAGCCTCCAACAAGAGCCGGGATGCTGGCGCCAGTCTGGATCATGAATTGCTGGATGAATTTTGCCAGGTACTGGTGGACTATATTGCTGCAGGTCATTTTATTTTATATGAACGTATAGTTGAAGGCACAGAAAGACGCAAAGGAATTGCTGAGTTAGCTGTAAATCTCTACCCGCTTATCGACGAGACGACTCAAATAGCACTGGTCTTTAATGAAAAATATGCGGCCGATCGAACTGATATCGATATAGCACATCTGCATAAAGACCTGTCTACTCTCGGAGAGAGTTTCACAAACCGAATTGAATATGAAGATCAGTTAATACAAAAACTGTCTGATATCAAATGAGAGGATTCGAAGTAGTTGCTATTCAACCTGAACTCGGGTTAAAGGGCTAGACTTACAAATTCAAAGAAATAGCGTCATACCCCAAGGGCAGGCTGCGCGCTTCCGGTAAGCTTTTAGGCCGGAATCCATGTTATTAAAACTGGATTCCCGCTAAAAACGTGCGGGAATGACGAACAAATTACTTAATTCTCTTATACCGAATTCAGGTTATTTAATTTTCAGAGGCTTTATGTTTTGCCTGGATATAGTCCTTATGAGATACATAAAGTAAATCAGCAATTTTACGAACAAAATATTCTTCGTATTTGTCCAGCACGCCATCAGCAAAAGCCACTTTCCAAAGCAACTCGACAATTTTGACCCTGTCTTCACGAGACAGAGCGTCATTGATTGATCGCGTGAAGTCATGCAGAGAGACAACGTGATCAACTTCTTTTTCAGCCAATGCCAATAGCTCTTTTGTATCTGAGGCTGAAATATGAAAATGATTTACCAATGCGTGATCAATCACCTTGCGCTCTTCTTCGCCGATGCTGCTATCAGCTCTGCTAATCTCAAACATCAGTACTGCTGCTGCGAATTCAATTGTTTTTAGCGAAGCGTGTCCGTTATCCACGTCTTCGGGTGTGAAATGAGCATCAAAAAAATCTTTAAGACGAGAGATCATAGTTGTTTCATTTGCAGGTTTGGATTAATTGACTCGTCGTTCACTGATGTATCGCCCATTTTTAAAATTATCAAAGTATGTATTGACCATAGGATGGTTTATGGCTTCGGCAGAAGCATCAGAACTCAGGTTCTGCTCCGCTACGTATGTTTCATGTACGGCGTTGTGAACCAGCACGCGATACCAGGGTTTATTCTTGGGTGGTCGGCTAAGCGCTACCTGCTCATACCATTCGTCGCTATTCTGAAAAACAGGATCAACATCAACGACGACTCCTCGATAGTTGAAAAGTTTGTGCTGAATTAGCTCTCCCACATCAAATTTTGCTTTAACGGTACTCATATAAATTTGCTTAAGCCAGATATCTGTCCATAATTATCGCGTCGTTCTTATCATAGCAAAATCAGAGTAAGCATGAACAAATTTGAAGGTAAAGAACATTTAAAATGAACATAGTTATTCCCACTGGTATCTTTTGGCAAAGGCCTCGGTCAAATTATCATGCGTGAACCACGTATTTACCTCGAACATGATTTGCAGTGTGAACAAACATTGGCACTGCCTATGGATGCAGTTCGTCATATTAGCCTGGTACTACGTATGCGGCAGGGGCATCGGCTTTGGCTCTTTAACGGACTCGGCGGAAGTTATCTGGCTGAAATTCTATCCATCAGCAAACGCCAGGTGGAAGTTAATGTATTGGAATTTAGTGATATCAATCCTGAGTCCAGTTTACAAATTACCTTAATGCAGGCTGTGTCACGTAGTCAACACATGGACTATACCCTGCAAAAGGCCGTTGAACTGGGTGTAACAAGAATAATTCCAGTGATAAGCGAGTTTGGGAATGTACGAATTGAACAAGCCAAAATAGATAAAAAATCATCACACTGGCGAAAAATAATTATCAATGGATGTGAACAAAGTGGCCGTACCAAAGTGCCTGAATTGCTGGCACCGATCCCCTTTGCGCAAGGTATGCAAGACGATACGCATACAATGAAATTATTATTGCATCCCGGTGCACAGCAGCGACTCTCTAATCTGCAAGTCGACGATGCGTCATTATGTTTGTTGTCAGGCCCTGAAGGCGGTTTTAGTCAATCGGAAATAGATCTGGCTATAGATAGTGATTATATACCTGTCGAACTCGGGCCGAGGGTACTGCGCACAGAAACAGCGGCGGTCGCCGCAATAAGCGCCTGTCAGACTTTATGGGGTGATATGGGGTGAAAGTACGCCTGTCATGCTGGTCTGCTAGGGTATCGCTAAAGCCCTGTGCCGTCTTTCCCGCGTAGGCGGGAATCCAGTTTTTTCAAACACTGAATGGATTACCGCCGGAGTTTATACCCGGAGGGGTGCGGTAATGACCTTTAGCGATACTCTCCTGCACCAGCATGACAATGAAAGTACTTAATAAGAGCTTCCTTAGTTATTTGACAGACCCAGTTTTTTTACCGCTTGTCCGATGTCATGCAGGTGGCTACTCCTGAGTGAATGCTTAGCCATCTAAAACTGGTGTTCTTCGACAATAAACGCCGAAGATTTTGAATGATCGATAAAATTCCCTTCATCCTCCAGCAAAGCAGCCCCCAGTTTCTGACCCTCAGGTGAACTCATTCCTTCCACAAGTTCTTCTTCTGAGTCGAACCATACTTCAGCAACACCATCATATTCAGGTAGCATCCCTCTGGAGGTTCTTAGGCCTTCATTCAATGGTGTGTCCAATGTGTGTGATTGCACATATTTTTTGGCACCCATAGCATCAGCATTACTCATAAAGAATGGCCCATGCTTATTCATCCAGTACTCTTTGAATTCTCCACGAGTCATATCGGGGTGTCGTGTTATACACATTATGAATTTGATCATATTTCTATACTCCTCACCTGATTTAGTACGATGTATGGTCAACTACAGTTTAGTTATTTCATAGACCCAGTTTTTTTACCGCTTGCCTGACGTCCTGTAGGTGACGACGACTGACATCGATTCTTTCATCAACCATATGCAGTCGTAGATGAAATTTACCTTCCTTATCTTTCTCTAAAGCTTCTATGTGGCTTAATCCGACCAAAGCGTTTCGATGCACCCTTATAAAATGATCACCGAACTCGGTTTCGAGGGATTTCAATGGATCATCGATTAATACTTCATGGCCCGGCCAGACTGCTGTGACATATTTTTGATCTGCCTTTAGATAACGGATCTCCTTGATTGGGATCAGTTCAATATTGCCCTGGTTGTTTGCACTAAGATAACTGCGAGCAGTTTTTTCGCTATCGGAGCCATCATCAATGGCAGACAGGCGTGCGCGATTGATAAAACTGGCCCGCTGCATCGCTTCCTGTAATCGAATACCGCGAATAGGCTTTAACAGGTAATCGACAGCATTGGCGTTAAACGCATCAATGGCATGGTCCTGATATGCCGTGGTAAAAATAATGGCAGGCGGTGGTTGCAATGCCGCAAGATGATAAGCGGTTTCCAGACCATCCATTCCCGGCATACGGATATCCAGAAGAATAATATCAATGGCTTCCTTGTTGGCGAGAGCCAGG
>JABHFC010000213.1 GCA_018676275.1 Gammaproteobacteria bacterium
CAAACCTGACGACTGCTTTTTCAGCATCTGAAAACGGACCATTTTCTACATCGTCAATTTGATCAACCTGTTCCTGTGTCACACCCGCTTCCAGTGAACCGGGTATATTTTGTTTGTTACAGGTACGACAACCATGAATCTGGGACAAACGTAATCGCACCAGTTGTTTATATTTTTGCTCGACTTTTCCGCCAAAGAATATCTTTGCGTAGAACTGGTTCATCACGAAATCAAGCATGTCTGGCGCATTCGCAAACACCTCGACAAAGGTTGGTTCATTGGTGAGTTTTTTAAGATGATCCCAGGCGGCCTGAGCCGTCTCGGAAAGTTTTTCCCTTGGTATGCGTTGCAGTGGAGAATTCGCCATAGCTAACCTCGTCTTTTCTGCTGTTTAATGTTCAATTATAGGATCGATATCTGAATAAACTATCTTTGCGATTGTTTTAATAGCTCCATAGCTACCCCGCTGGCATCCTTAATCCGCCATCCAGTCGAATGGTTTCACCGTTTATATAAGGATTACTTATTATATGTTCAGCCAGGGATGCAAATTCTTCCGCTTCGGCCAGGCGTTTGGGAAACTGGACATCTTTTGCCAAGCCTTCTTTAACCTCTGCCGGAAGCGCACCCAGTAATGGAGTCTCACACAAACCCGGAGCAATCGTTGTTATACGTATGCCGTAGTAGGCAAGATCGCGGGCAACTGGCAAGGTCAAACTAACCAATGCGCCTTTACTTGCCGCATAGGCGACCTGGCCTCGCTGGCCTTCATATGCTGCAATAGAGGAAGTGTTAATGATAACCCCGCGCTCGCCTTTAGCATTAGGTTCGTTCAGAGCCATTTTTTCTGCTACCAGGGTAATAACATTGAATGTGCCAACAAGATTGATGTTAATCACGTCTCTAAACAAATCCATCGGGAATGGACCCTTCTTGCTCAATGTTTTTGTAGCACCACCACCTCTTCCGGCACAATTGACACAGATATGGATTGCACCAAAAGCATCCATTACTTTCTCAATTGCAGCAATAACGGAATCCTCATCGGCAATATTGACGGCACAGAAAATGGCTTTATCTCCCAACTCACTCGCCAGTGCCTCACCCGCTTCTTCATTCATATCGAAAATCGCTACGCTGGCTCCCGCTTTAGCAAATAATTCCGTGCTTGCCCTGCCAAGACCGGAAGCCCCGCCGGTGACGATAGCAACATGATTTGTCAATTCCATATCATTCCTCAAATTCGTTGATGTTCTGCTAAGCAATTGAGAAATATACCTCAAATGATTAGTTTTTGAATAAAACTCAAGTTTATGATACCGTTTCCGAAGTCAGTTTGAAATATAAGAATTTAGATAAATAAACTGCGAAGCCCGTCTTACCCAACTCAAAAGACTCCCTGTATAGAAACAAAATGTCTGAAGCGTATATATATCAACATCTTCGAACGCCACGGGGAAAAGGTCGCCCATCAGGGGCTTTGCATTGCGTATCAGCAGTCGAATTACTCGCCCAGACACTGAAAGAACTCAGAAACAGAACCCAGCTTGATACCGCTTTGGTGGAAGATGTCATCGCAGGATGCGGTTCTCCCGTTGGCGAGCAAGGCAGTGCTATTGGTCGTGCTGCCTGCCTGCAAGCAGATTATGCAATTACTACCCCGGGACAGCAGATTCATCGTTTTTGCTCGTCCGGACTGGAAGCTGTCAATCTTGCCGCCGCCAAAGTCATGTCCGGTCAATGTGACCTGGTAATTGGTTGCGGTGTGGAAAGTATGTCTCGTATTCCCATAGGCTCATCCGGCGGTGCCTGGTCATCCGATCCATCCCTCGCTTATAAAATTCATTTTGTTTCACAGGGGATCTCAGCCGATTTAATCGCCAGTTTGCACAATTTCAGCAGAGAAGATGCAGATAACTATGCCCTTGAAAGCCAACGTCGCGCCGGGCTTGCCTGGGACAATGGTTATTTCGATCAATCCGTTTTTACCGTTGTCGACAGTATCGACATGCCGCTGTTATCAAGGGATGAACACATGCGTCCACAAACAACCATTGAAGACCTGGCGAAACTCCCGGCCGTATTTGAAAAAATGGGCGCAGATGGTTTCGATCAACAAGCGATACACAAATATCCACAAGTAGAAAAAATTAATCATATACACACCGCGGGTAATTCCAGTGGGATTGTCGACGGTGCAGCAGCTGTTCTTGTTGGTAATGCGGAGATAGGAGAGCGCCTCGGTTTAAAACCACGCGCAAAAATACGTTCATTTGCGTCCGTTGGTACTGATCCTACGATCATGTTGACAGGCCCTGCTCCTTCAGCGCTAAAGGCACTTGAAAAAGCCGGTATGGATAAAACGGATATTGATTTATTTGAACTCAATGAAGCTTTTGCTTCAGTTGTGCTGCTGTTTATGCAGGATCTGGATATTCCCCGTGACAAAATTAATGTTAATGGCGGCGCAATTGCGATGGGCCATCCCATTGGTGCCACCGGCGCCATGATCCTCGGTACTGTTCTGGATGAACTTGAACGACGTAACCTGGGCACCGCCCTGGTTAATCTTTGCGTCGGTGCTGGCATGGGAACGGCAACCATCATTGAAAGAATTTAGAAACTACATAACGAATTCAGAATACTAAATTGAATAAGCTGACAACAATGAGCTACGAGTTAGCTGAGAACGGAATCGCAATTGTGACGATTGATGTAAAAGATCGTCCAATGAATATCCTGACACCGGAATTGCATCAGGATGTGGGAACAGTTGCGGAGCAGCTGGCCAAGGATGACAAAGCCATCGGTGCAATAATTCAATCGGGAAAACCTGCTTTTGTTGCGGGTGGCGATCTAAAACGTATTGTTGGTTTATACGATCTGAACCGCAGTCCTGAGCAAGCCTATTCACAATCCCGGGTATTTACAGAAGCTTTACGCAAGCTGGAAACCTGCGGTAAGCCAGTGGTCTGCGCTATAAATGGCGCTGCTTTGGGTGGTGGTCTGGAGCTGGCTTTGGCCTGTCATTATCGTGTTGTAATAGACGATCCAAAAATCCCCCTGGGCTTACCTGAAACCAGCGTAGGTTTAATACCGGGCGCTGGTGGTACACAACGTTTACCTCGTCTTATTGGCATTAAACAAGCTGCTGAATTAATCCTCTCGGGTTCACATGTCAGTCCACAGGCAGCATTAAAACTTGGAATGGTTGACCAGCTTGTTAATAAGGAAGATTTATTAAACGAAGCAAGCCGTTGGATTCTTGAAGAAGGTAAATCCGAACAGCCATGGGATAAACGAGGTTTTCAAATTCCCGGCGGGGCCACACTAAATAACCCGAAGATTGCAAAAGTCTACCAGGACTTCAGCACGCGCGTGGCAGTTGAAACAAGATACAACTACCCTGCCCCAATTGCTGCACTGGAAAGTATATTTAATGGAACTACTGTTTCTTCTTTTGATGCCGCTCTGAAAATTGAAACTCGCGAGTTTTCGAAATTGACTCGTGGCGCAGTTGCCAGGAACATGATGCGTACTTTATTTCTAAATAAAGGTATTACAGATCGACTCAATAAACGTCCTGCTGGAATTGATAAGTTTAAAACCAGCCAACTTGCCATCCTCGGGCATTCAATAGAGAGTAATAGTACAGGCTATGCCTGTGCTCTTGCCGACATAGAAGTTTTCCCTGTTAGCGGTGCGAGTGACGACAATAATCAGAAGATATTGAAGTATGCAGAAGAAAGTTTGGAGCAACGAATAAACTCCGGTAAAACCAGCAAAGAAAAAGCTGAGTCTATTCTTGCAAAAATCAAGACGAGTAGTGATGATAAGTTATTATCAGAAATTGATGTAATAATGATAGTGTCAAAAATTGATTCAAAAGTATTGTCAGAACAAATCGCAAAAATTGGTGACTCCACGATCATTGCTGTTGATACCACACTTATGTCATTAGCTGATGTAAATGCAGGCTTATCCAATCCAGGTCGCGTAGTGGGATGGCATGTCAATCATCCTGCTGCTTACAGCCAGGCAGCTGAAATAGTAGTACAGGACAACACCAGTGAAGAGACGCTTGCCAGGATTCTCGATTTCACTCAGCAATTACGCAAGACGCCTGTAATTCAAAAGGAAAGTTCAGTTCTTTTTAGTCAGGCTTGTATGTTTGTCTACCTGGAAGAAGGTTTACAAATGCTGTCCGAAGGAATTAGCCCGGCTTTAATAGAAAATGCTGCACGCGATGCGGGTATGCAAAAAGCACCTCTGGAGTTGATTGATGAAATTTCACTACCTCTTGCTTATCAATCTATGAATGATAAATCTGCGGGTGCTGAAATAGTAAAAAGTATGATTGAAGAACACGGACGAACAGGAATAGAGGAAGGCTCAGGTTTTTACAATTACACTGGTGGCAGCAAATCAATTTGGCAGGACCTCGGAAAGCAAAGCAAATCAAAAGAGACAGGTATAGACGTGGAAGAATTGAAACAACGTTTCCTCAGTATCCAGTCCCTCAGGGCTCTATCCTTTTGTGAAGATGGCTTGATTGATGTTATTGAAGCCGATATTGCATCGATTTTAATTTGCGGCTTCCCCTCTTACACAGGCGGCATGCTTTCCTATATTGATACACTGGGAATCAAAGGTTTCATCAAACAATGCGAACAACTTGCGGAAAAATTTGGAACACAGTACAAAGTTAGTGATGAGTTGTATGAAAAAGCGAAATCAAGTGACCGACTATATCCAATAGCGGCCTGATAATATGAGTGCTCTATTAACATCTGAGTTATTGTCCCATATAGGTGATACCGGCCCAGTTAAGGAAGAAGTTGTCACCCGTCGTGATATTCGAAAATACTCGATTGCCACCGGGCAGCGCCTGCGTAAGTTTCTCGATGGTGATGAAGCACCACCAATGTTTCATGTCTCCCTGTTTTGGGATGTTGTTGAGCTGGACCAACTGAGCCCGGATGGTGTATCAATTGATGGTTTACTACCAAAATTTCCTCTCGAAAAGGCAATGGCTGGTGGACTAAAGATTGATTATTATCAATCAATATTTCCCGGTGATATTCTCACGGCGAATCGTACGCTAACTGATATTTATGAAAAACAGGGATCCAAAGGACCAATAATTTTTTACGAGGTAATCATGGAAGTAAAAAATAAGGCAGGTGAACCCGTGCTAACAGAAAAAACCACACGCTTGTTACGTTAAGACATGTCCAGGCTCAAAAATATAAAAGAAAATGATCTGCTGCCAGAGCGGGAGTTTACACCCGACAATGTGGAGCTGTTTTTTTATAATGCCGTTCTCTGGAATGCACATCGTATACATTATGACTTTCCCTATGCTACCGAAGTCGAAGGTTATCCGGGCCTTGTCATTGCAGGTCCTCAGTTAGGTGATTGGTTAACGCAAACAGCAATTGAATGGCTGGCAGATGACGGCAAACTTGTGTCGGTTGAATATTCAAATCGAAAAGCCTCTTATATAGGTGAAACCCTTCGCTCCGGTGGTAAGGTAAGCTCTGTAAATGTCGAAAATGGCGAGGTGGAACTGGAGCTATATATAATGAATGAAGCGGATGAGGTGATCACACCTGGAAGCGCCACTGTCAGGTTTGCTACAGCTTAATGGGGACGGACTCATTACGCGGTAAGGTAGCCATCGTCGGTGCCGCTGATACCGAGGTCGGTGTAGTAAGTGACCTGGGGGCAACGCAACTTTGTGTTGATGCCGCGAGACGGGCACTTGATGACGCAAGAATAAGTAAAGATCAAATTGACGGATTGATCACCTGTAATTCCATGGCAGAACCCTACATGTATCATGCGGAAACCATTGCAGAGTATATGCAAATCTTTCCGCACTATTGCATGGCAATAGGTGCCGGTGGAAGTTCGACCTTTTCAATAATGCATCATGCCGCATCGGCAATTGTTACAGGCGTTTGCGATACCGTACTCATATCCATGGCAGATAGTCTGCGTAGCGGTTTGTCTCGTGAGCAAGCCATGCTGGTTCAGTCTTCGACCGGGCATGCCCAGTTCGAATCTCCCTATGGTCCAACTGTTCCTGCCTACTATGCCCTGATTGCACAGGCACATATGCATACCTACGGAACCACAGCTGAACAATTCGCCGCCATTGCAGTCGCCTGTCGCAAACACGCGGCGCTTAATCCAACTGCACAAATGCGCGAAGTGATTACTGTCGAAGATGTACTGGAATCACGCATGATTGCCGACCCACTGCACTTACTGGATTGCTCTCTTGTTTCCGATGGTGGTTCAGCCATCATTATGACCTCTGCCGAGCGGGCTAAGGACTTTCCGCATCAACCTGTCTATTTACTCGGGGTAGGCGAAGGACATTCACATGAATATATTAGCCAGGCAAGAAACCTGACTACATCTGCTGCGGTTGATTCCGGCAAACGTGCCTATGCAATGGCTGGCGTTGGCCCTGCCGATATTGACCTGGCACAACTTTATGACTGTTTTACGCCAACAGTATTGATCGAACTGGAAGATCTTGGTTTTTGTGAAAAGGGAGAAGCCGGCGCATTTGTTGAAGCCGGTGAAATCGAGTTGGGAGCTTCGCTTCCGGTTAATACTCACGGTGGTTTACTTTCTCATTGTCATCCCGGAAACCCGGGTTCTATGTATCATTTAACCGAAGCCATTTTTCAACTTCGTCACCAGGCTGGTGAAAGACAAGTAAAGAATGCTGAACTAGCTCTGGTTCATGGTCAGGGAGGGATCATGTCCAGTCATACCACGCTCATTCTTGGTCGAGAACAAGACTAATGATCGATCACTCCGGAAAAATTTTTCCCCGACCAAGCCCGGAAACTGCTGTTTACTGGGAAGCCTGTCGCAATCATAAACTGATGATTCAAAA
>JABHFC010000214.1 GCA_018676275.1 Gammaproteobacteria bacterium
ACATCACGCGTAATAACACCACCGCCGACCCAATCATTGCGTTCCGCAACCAATACTTTTAATCCGTTTTTAACTAATACAGCAGCCGCAATTAATGCGTTATGGCCACCACCTGCAATTATGACATCGTAATCTGACACTACTGATTTACCTCATCTTTAAATAATTATGGGAAAACTTTTGGTTCTGGAGCGGTTCTCATCGAACCAAAAGTCTGACGTCCGTCTGCCAATTTACTTTTCATTTTCTGGAGAACTTCAGGGCGGTTTTCAGCTTGACTATATCTCTCCGGTTTATCAGCCTGCATATCAAACAATAGTTCATAAGCAAAACCCATTTTGTCTTTTATATTTTCAAAAGCGATATAATTATTTTTGTAATAAGCCCTGGCTAAATATTTCCAGTTCTGTGTTCTCACTGCAGTAATATCTTCGTTATTGAACAGGTACAAACTTTCGTGTGGCGATACATTATTGCCCTGTAATAATGACCAGATATTACGACCATCCAGCAGGATACTGTCATTTGGGCGACTATCGACGAGTGAGGATACCGTTGGAAGAATATCCAAATTCATAGAAATGCCATTCGACACTGTTCCTGCTTTAATTTTTCCGGGCCACCAGGCAATCAGCGGAACACGATAAGCGCCTTCCCATGTAAGACCCTTCATGTCACGAAAACCTGCATTACTACCTTCGAACCATGCACCATTGTCACTGGTGAAAAATATTAATGTGTTTTTATCTAGCTGATGTTCTTTAAGCGTTTTAATAACTTCTCCGACACTCCAGTCGAGTTCTTCAACCGCATCTCCATAGATGCCTGCAGAGGATTTACCTTTAAACTTCTCCGATGCATAAAGCGGAATATGGGGAAAAGTATGCGACATATACACAAAGAATGGTTGCTTCCTGTTTTTAACAATAAAATCTGTTGTCTCTTTGGTATAACGCTGAGTAAGTGAAGCCTGATTCACAGGTTGTTCAATTAGTTTTTCATTACGATAAAGTGCAACGTTCTTCATATCATTGCTGTAGGGCAATCCAAAATAATAATCAAAACCATGCGATGTTGGCCAATGCTCTTTTGTATGACCAAGGTGCCATTTACCAATGATTGCATTGTTGTAGCCATATCCTTTAAGCATTTCAGCCAAAGTAGTTTCGCTCAAGGGCAAGCCATGTGTCGACTCCGGCTCTATAACACTACTTGCCATCCCCATTCGAATTGGATACCGACCTGTTAACAACCCTGCTCTTGAAGGAGAACAAACATTAGCACTGGCATAAAAATTATTTAGATAAGCACCTTGTTTCGCCAGTGCATCAATATTGGGTGTGCGAATAGGCGATCCATTCATACTCAGGTCGCCAACGCCAAGATCATCAGCAAGGATAATGATGATGTTTGGGGCTTGTTCCTTCGCCTGTAGAGTTTGAATAAACAGGAATGGAACAAATAGCAGATAAATTAGAAATGCACGCAAGCTCATCACCAGTTCCACATGGTGCCATCTTCTAATCGATTAACTGGCAAATAGGCACGTTTATAAGGATATTTTGCGGCAAGCTTTTCATCAATATCGACCCCGTGTCCCGATGCCTCCCCGGGAAACAAATAACCGTCTTTAAAAGTATAGGCATGGGGGAATACCGCATCTGTCTCTTCGCTATGACGCATATATTCCTGGATTCCAAAATTAGGTACCCAGGTATCAAAATGCAAGGCCGCTCCCATACATATAGGCGATAAGTCTGTAGCACCATGGCAACCGGTTCGAATGTGATAGATAGCCGCCAGATCAGCGATACGGCGCAGGTGCGTGATGCCACCCGCATGAACAACTGTCGCACGAATGTAATCGATAAGCTGCTCCTGGATCAGATTCTTACAATCCCAGATAGTGTTGAATACCTCACCCAGTGCCAGGGGAATGGTGGTGTGCTGACGTATAATCCGAAATCCTTCCTGATTTTCAGCGGGAACAGCATCCTCCAGCCAGAATAAACGATACTCTTCCAGTGATTTCCCTAATCCGGCCGCTTCATTTGGCGTCAGTCGATGATGAACATCGTGCAGGAAATGATGATCGAAGCCGAACTTATCTCGCAGATGGTCAAATAATTTCGGGACATGTCTAAGATACTGTTGTGTTGACCAGATGTTCTCAGTCGGTAAGTCTGCATCAGCTGGTTCGTAATACATCTTTTCCTTTGCCACACCGTAAGTGGAATCCAGTCCCGGTACGCCTGACTGGGCACGAATCGCCTTGTAGCCCATATCAATATATTTCGCGACTTCGTCGATAGTCTCAGCTATATCGCTACCATTAGCGTGGCCATAGACCATCACACCCTCACGGCTCTTGCCTCCAAGCAGTTGATAGAGTGGCATATTGGCAGCTTTGGCCTTTATGTCCCATAAAGCCGTGTCGATGGCCCCAATAGCCGTCATTGTTACGGGACCGCGCCGCCAGTAACAACCACGATATAAATATTGCCATATATCCTCAATTTGCTGCGCATCACGCCCAATCAGGCAGGGAGCAACATGTTCTTCCAGATAAGCAGCAACAGCCAGCTCACGACCATTTAAAGTGGCATCTCCAACACCATAAACACCTTCATCAGTGATAATTTTGACTGTAACGAAGTTACGTCCCGGACAGCTAACAATGACTTTGATATCGACAATTTTCATAAGAGTTATGAGATTATTTTATTTATAAGGTCTTGTTTTAACGAACAGTTATTTGAATTATGTTTGAAAGCCTGTTAAATTAGTTTAAGCATAAACTATATTAGTCTTAGAACCAGCATGTGTCAAAAACAATTTGTTAAAGTCACAATCTTACAATAATGATGAGTAATTAATTATGTCGACAATAGTCATAACCGGTTGTAGTAGCGGATTTGGTCTGCAAGCTGCACTGGCCTTTGCCAGAAACGGCGATAAAGTCTACGCCACCATGCGAAACCCTGAGCGATCTAAGTCTTTACTTGCAGCCGCTGCAACTGAAAACCTCAATATTCATATCAAACAGCTTGATGTTAACAAGTCTGATACTTACAACGCTGTATTCGATGAAATTATTAAAGAAAGTAATACTATCGATGTACTGGTTAATAATGCCGGTATTTTGCGTGCCGGTGCATTTGAAGATTTATCTGAAACAATGATACGCGAAGTGGTTGAAACCAACCTGTTTGCACCCTTGTTCCTGTCAAAAGCTGTCTTACCTTATATGAGGAAGCAAAAAAGCGGCTATATCATCATGATCAGTTCACTATCTGGCATTGCCGGTTTGCCTGGCGATGTAGCCTATACCGCAGCCAAATTCGGACTTGAAGGCGCAACTGAAGCGCTGCGACACGAAGTAGACCGTTGGGGCATAAAAATGGCACTGGTTGAAGCTGGCATGTATGCCACCGATATTATGTCGACAAGCTTGCCGGAGGAATCCGTACTGCCTGATTATTATCCGACTGACTCTGCTTACCGGGCGTTAATTGAAACCAATTTACAGGGAATGCGTCAACGCATGCCGGACGCCCTTGACCCGGCTATTGTCGGCAAACTGCTAGTTGAAATAGCTAATTCCGATGGTAAACAATTACGCTGGCCAGCAGATGAAGTCGCAACAATGGTACTGGAGAAAATGTTTGCCCAAACAGATGCAGAGAGAGATGCTTTTTTGCGCGACGTATCCGGTTCAGACTGGTGGAGCGCAGGTAAACTGAGTCCAGATGACAAATAAAAATATTGTAATCACTATTGAGGAAAGATAACGATGGTTGTACGACTTGCTCATGTTTGTATAGAAACAGCTGACTTCGGACCTACCGAAGAATTCTATTCCTACCTGGGAATTAACAGGCAATTTGAGTTCAGGAATAAACAAAATGAACTCGTTGGTGTTTATCTAACCATTGGTGAAACCACCTATATTGAAATTATAAAGGTTAAACACCCGAAATCGGAAGGAAATATGCGCCACTTTGCGCTGCAAGTTGAAGATGTTGATGCGACGCGAGAGCTGTTAATGTCGAAAGGTGTAGAGGTTACAGAGAAAGAACTGGGGATTGACCACACTTTAATGGTTACCTGTCATGATCCAAATGGTAATTTTATCGAGTTTCATCAATATACCGATAAAAGCATGCAACAGCACGGCGGTGTGTGTGAAATTGATTACACTCCGGCATAGAAGGTTTATAGTTTATTTTTTTAA
>JABHFC010000215.1 GCA_018676275.1 Gammaproteobacteria bacterium
AAGCTCTGGCGTCGAGAGGGATAAATCTCACGGTAATTGAGATGGAAGATCGAATGGTACCACGCATGATGGATCAGACTGCGGGTAACCTGATAAAGAAGTGGTGTATTGAAAAAGGTGTAAATGTGCATACGTCCACCCGGGTTGAATCCATATCAGAAGCTGGCAAGGCTCTGAAAGTGAAGTTGGATTCAGGAGAAACACTGGATGCTGATGTAGTGATTTCTGCTACCGGTGTGCGTTCCAATATTCAATTTCTTGAAGGTAGTGGTATAGAAACTGAATTTGGTGTTCTCGTAAACGAACAACTACAAACCAGTCACCCTGATATTTATGCTGCAGGCGATGTGTGCCAGGGCAAGGATTTTTCGACAGGTGAATATACTGTCCAGGCTATCCAGCCTACTGCGGCTGATCATGGTCGAATTGCTGCGATGAATATGTGCGGGAAAAACATCAAGCACCAGGGCTGTGTCAACATGAATGTACTGGACACATTAGGATTAATCTCATCTTCATATGGGCTGTGGATGGGTGTCGATGGCGGAGAGTCGACCAGCCTTTGTGATGAGGCTCGTTATCGCTACTTAAGTTTGCAGTTCGAAGACGATGTTCTGGTTGGCGCTCAGGCGCTGGGTTTGATACAACACGTCGGTGTGCTGCGAGGTTTGATCCAGTCCAAACTGAAACTGGGTAAGTGGAAAGATCGGCTAATGCAGGACCCGACTCAAATAATGGAAGCTTATCTTGGGAGTACCCAGTCAATTGGACATATTGCAGGTGCCCTGTAAAATTTGACTTTCACTACCTGCATTATTGTTTTCGGGATTGATGAAGTTAACATTTAAACTTTTCGCAGGTCTCGGAGAGTATCTTCCCGCAGAAGCCCAAAACAATGCTATCCCCATTGAAATCGGGAAAGAAGACTCCGTTTTTGATGTTATTGCCAGCTTCAATATTCCTGAAGAGATGGTACACCTTGTTTTGCTCAACGGCGTCTATTTGCATCCGGAAGAACGCAGAGTCCCGAAATTCAAAGAAGGAGATACTCTGGCGGTGTGGCCTCCTGTAGCTGGAGGTTGATTACAATCACTTTGTTTGTCTTTTTAATAAAATTTTTATGTCAGCAGTGACGAAAATGAAAGATAAACAGCCTCTGGTTTACGAGCGTGAAATGACAATCACGCATAAAGAGTTTTTGCGCTTATTGCCCAAGGCTTTAGCTGGTTTGAGCTATGAAAAGAACGGTAATCTTATCGAAATCATCGACCAAAACCGTCTAATAAAAATAAATCTTTCCGAGGAATCGATTAGAAAAATTGCTTCACTGGAATTGCCGGTAACTAATGTCCGGATAGAATTGAATAATTTTCAAACAAAGGACTCAGCCAGCTTTATTTCGCGTTTCAGTTTGGCCTATCAGAAAGGCGGGGGCTAACAAAACCAGCCGCCAGAGAACCTGGGCAATATAGTTAGTTAGAATAAGGTTAACCCCTTGTTTATTAAGGTATTAGCAAGTTATTTCAAGCGTTTGCCGAACAGCTTCAGAAAACTATGTTGTGGTAAAAATGGAACACATAATTGGAATTGTGAATAAATGTTGCAAATTTGTATAACTTGGTTGAAAAACCATTGAATCTATAGTACTTTTCATAACGGTTTTGCAGAAGAGAAGACCAAAATAAAAATTTTAATTTCTGCCTCTTTTTTTATTACTGAACTCATCCAATTTTAAGGGGGAGGAGTCAGGCTGGGGAGGCCGAGCTTATACTCTAGAGCCTAAGTAGTAACTTTGCGTCTTTCTTTAGGAGGAAATGATGAAATATTTGAATAAAACCAAGCTTGTTGCGGCCTTTGGTAGCGTTGCGTTAGCAGCGACACTAAGTGCACCAGCTAATGCGGCCATCGTTCTCGGTGGTGCTGATGGTTGGGAAGTAAGTTATGGCGGGTTTGTAAACCTGTTTTACACTCAATCAGACTGGGATTACGGTGCTGGTGGTAATGAAGACAGTGCACACCTGAACGAAGGTTTGTTGCCTGCTTTTCACACTTTGACTGTAAAGACCCCTGAAATAAATGGTTTGAAAGGTACAGGTCAAATCACATTCGCACCTGATTCATCAGGCACCAAAGGTAAAAATCTGGAAAAAGGTGGCGCTGAGATCGATATGCGTGAAGTGTTTTTCAACGTAGAAGGTGATTTCGGTACTATCAGTGCTGGTCGTACACTTGCACTCTACCAACGTCAGGCAATCCTGAAGGATTACACACTATTTGGTGTTGGCGCCAGTGCTGGTGCTGATACAGGTGGTACATCACTTGGGCGAATTGGTTTTGGTTACGTTTATCCTGATTTCCGTACTCGCTTCACTTACAAGACACCTGATATCAATGGTTTTGTTCTGGAAGTAGGTATCTTTGATCCTGACGAAACTGCACCTGGTGGTCTTTTTGGCGCAGGTCACACTCAGGAAACTGATACTCCACAGTTCCAGGCAGAAGCTACATATAACACAGCATTCGAAGGTGGTAATTTCAATGCATGGGCAAGTTTTATCTGGCAGGAAATGGAAATTGTCGGTGTTGATGATGTAGAACTGTTTGGCTATAACGTCGGTGTTGATATCAACATGGGTGGTTTTAACCTGATGGGTTCTTACTATGATGGTGAAGCTATTGGTACTATTTTCCTACAGGATTTGGGTGCATTTGGATGTACTGCAACTACTTGTCAGGAAGCTGACAACGATGGTTATAT
>JABHFC010000216.1 GCA_018676275.1 Gammaproteobacteria bacterium
CGAACTCGTCGCCTCCCTGTCGGTACAGGTTGTCAGTTAACCGAATGCGACTATGAATTATTTCTGTCACTGTGCTGAGAACGCGGTCACCTGCCTGATGACCATAAACATCATTGATATCTTTAAAACTATCAATATCAAAAGCGATCAAGGAAGCCGTGATTTCTTTTCGTTTACGCATACCGAGCAGTTGCTCCATACCTTCAGCCAGTGCGCGACGGTTGCCAGTGCCTGTTAAGGGATCCTTAATAGCAAGCTCGATCAACTGGCTTTTCTGCATCCATATTATTTTTGCAAACATGAAACAATAGACATTCATCAGAACTATTGGCAATACAAAAAATAATAAATCAGATGCTGTCCACAAGGACAGCAAATGAGGAATGCATAGAGCAAAGGCCAACGTATTAATGCATATTGCCTCGGCCGGTTTTAACATAAAAAAAGACCCGGCCATGATGGCAAATATCCAGTTTATTTCCATTGCACCTGACAGGTAAATAATCGGGATTATTGCACTGTAGGCAATCACCATTATAAAGATGCTTGCCTTCCTGGTTTCTGCTGTTCTTAAGATGTAATAGATAGACGCGCAAAGACCAATGCAAAAATACAGGTCAATAGCGGCAATCGCCATGTTACCTTGCCAGGCTCTCAATGCTGACAAACTGAGCGTGGTAACAACAGCAATTATTAAAATTACTAAAAGGAGTTGCGTTTCAGCCGGGTACTTTTTCAGTCCTGCAAACATATTTTGCCCCTCGTTACTCGGGTTTTAGTCGTTTAGCATTCAAACGTAACTATCGCTAAATAATGGTAATTTCTCCATGGCATAAATCATGAACTACAGGAAAGCATGGAACATCCTGCTCGTTGCCGCGCCCAATCCGGCCGTTTCTCATAATATTTTTCCATCTCAGGCTGTTCATCATAAGGCCGGCGCAGTAACTCTAGTAATTCATTTACCATTGAGTGATCACCTTGTTCAGACTTGTCGATAGCGAGCTGTGCCAGGTAATTTCTTAATACATACTTCGGATTTACCTTGTTCATCGCCGAGCGGCGTTCTTCGTCATTTCTATTGTCCTTAGCTACCCGTCTAATATAATTACGTAACCAGTTACCCAGGCTCTCCTTATAATCTTCACTTAACTGCTCTGTAACATAAAACGCATCCTTTAACGGTGCCATCAGCTCGTCGTTATCAATATCATTCAACTTTTCAATATTGATGTTGAGCCGGGCAAGCTGGCGATAAAATATTGTCATATCAGTCTCTACCAGTTTCAGTATAGCTAACAAATCATCAACCAGTGCTTTATCAGAAGTTTCTTCAAATGCTAAGAAGCCCAGCTTTTGCGCCATCATGTCCTGCCAGCCCTGTTGGAAACTTTGCGGATAGATATCAAGTGACTTCTCCAATGGCGCTGTTTCTTCAATCAGTGGATATAAGGCATTGGCGAGCTGAACCAGGTTCCACATTGCGATCTGCGGTTGATGACCATAGCGATAGCGTCGTCCTTGTGCGTCAGTGGTATTTGGCGTCCAGTCCGGATCATAATTTTCCAACCAGCCATAAGGTCCATAATCGATGGTAAGACCAAGAATGGACATATTATCGGTGTTCATCACCCCATGTACAAAACCAACACGCTGCCAATGCACAATCATTTCCGCAGTACGACGACAAATTTCCTCGAACCAGGCCAGGTAGGTTTCTTTGCAAGGTTTACCAAGGTGAGGAAAATCCGAACAAATAGTGAAGTCAACCAGTTGGCGTAACTGATCAATTTCACCATTTGAGGTGAACAACTGGAAATTACCAAAGCGAGTAAAGGAAGGTGCTACCCGGCAAACAATCGCTCCAGGCTCAGCCTGAGGATGTCCATCGTAAAACATATCACGAACAACCTCTTCACCAGTCAATGTCAGGCTCAGGGCCCGCGTGGTAGGCACACCAAGATGGTGCATGGCTTCACTGCATAGAAATTCACGTACAGAAGAACGTAATACTGCCAATCCGTCGGCACCGCGCGAATAAGGCGTCGGACCTGCACCCTTCAACTGCAAGGTAAAACGTTCGCCGCTTTGATTAAGTACTTCACCAAGATTAATCGCACGACCATCACCCAGTTGCCCGGCCCAGTTACCAAACTGATGACCTCCATAACACATAGCGTAAGGCTGCATACCTTCAAGTAAATGATTACCGGAAAAAACCGGTGCAAATAAATCGGACTGACACAACTTTTCACTAAAGCCCAATTGATCTGCCACTTCCTTTGAGTAAGCTACCAACTCTGGTTGTTTTACCCTGGCAGGTGAAACAAATGAGTAACAAGCCCCATTCACCTGGCGACGCTGATTTATTTTTTCAGGATCGGCGGGTAAATCCCTGACGAAACGATTGTCAAAACTCAGGGCATCCAGTGAATCAAGCTGAAATTGAGCATTCATGAATGGATCACCTAGCGACAGTTTGGTTTTTTGTTATTCGCTCTCGCTTGCTGGTAAAGTTTCATCGCCGCTTCCATACGACTATTCAGACCATTAATACGTGTTGCATTTGATGGATGGGTAGACAGTAGCTCTGGCGGTTTCTGACCGCCTGCCTTGCCCATATTCTGCCATAGGACCACACTTTGTCTTGGGTCAAAGCCGGCATTCGCCATGTATTCCAGGCCGAGAATATCCGCTTCACTTTCCTGGGTGCGTCCATAGGGCAGTAAGACACCAACCTGAGCCCCCAGGCCCAATAAACCCAGCAATTGCGCTTTCTGCTGTGTAGGTTTCCCAGCCAGTACCTGAGCTATTTTCAGGCCGGAATCAGCAGCAAAGGCAACTGAGACCCGCTCATTGCCATGACTGGCCAGCACATGAGCGACCTCATGCCCAATTACCGCAGCCAGCTGGTCCTGACTACTGGCAACTTCTAAAATACCAGTATAAACACCTATTTTGCCTCCTGGCAGGGCAAAGGCGTTTATCGCCTTATCATTAAAAACATTAACTTCCCATTGATAGGAAGTGCCGGTTTCCTGCGTGATTGCATTGGCGACACAGCTCACATAGCTGTTAGTAAACTTATCTTTTGATAAGGGAGTTTGCTCTTTCATCTGCACATAGGAAGCTATCCCCATTTGTGCCATCTGGTTTTCAGGGAAAAGCTTCAGCTGACTGCGACCTGTAGGTGAAGTTGCGCATGCGCAGAGCTGAAGTACCGCAATGAAAGTAATAAAACGAAATGGCCATGTTAGTCGCTGCATAATTTTTTCCTTTATCATTCCTATTTAATGATTGTCAAAAGCCGCAGCAAAGTCTTCAAACTTGGCGTCGACAATATGAACATTGTCGTATCCCAGACTTTTTAGGGATTGTGCGGCAAGAGAAGCACGACCACCACCTGCACAATGCAGCAGTATTTCCCGTGTTTTGTCCTCACAGATTTCTGAAATTTTAAATTCCAACACTCCACGTGGAATGTGCACAACATTAGGTATGGCGCCAGATTCATGTTCTGCGGTTTCGCGAATATCTAAAACCAGCACATCTGTATCGTGCGCTCTGATAGCGGCTTCTTCCGCGGTAAGACAATTTCCGGCCGCCTTCGCAGTGGCGACGAGTTCATGGGCAGTGCTCATAAAAGACTCCTGTTACTGTTTTTTGATAAGAATTTGGTAAATACACTAATAGCTTTGCATTCTAATATCCTGCGGTGGAGACTGGCAAAAGATAATATGCCCTATATGTCACAAAACACCTCCTAATAAACAGACATCAAAAGCGGGATTAGTAATACACTATCAATTATACTTAGTCTGACAGTGCTGATAGCACCTACTCCAGGGGCTTATTCTACACTGAAGACATCAGCGGGGTGATACATGGCAAAAGCAAAGGCAGATAAACTCAACCAGGGACTTAAAGAATTTTCTGAAGTATTTGGCAACCTGCTCGTTGATGGCTTCCACTATCTTGCACTATTTGCCATTGGCGGTGCGACAGCATGGTCTGCAGTTATTGCCTTCATGGAAATGGTCAATACAGGTCACGCCACCATTGCTGATATCCTGCTGCTCTTCATCTATCTCGAACTTGGTGCCATGGTCGGCATCTATTTCAAAACCAACCACATGCCAGTGCGTTTTCTCATCTATGTTGCCATCACCGCGCTGACCCGCATGCTCATAGGCGATCTTCAAGTACATCACGAACCAACGCTGGAAATACTTTATGTTGCAGGTGCAATCCTGTTACTGGCCATAGCCAATCTTGTAATCCGATACAGTTCGAAGAAGTTTCCATATGGTGGAGATGCCGAGGGAGATGGGACAGCGTAAACTGATCTAAACCTGTAAATTTGTCTATAATAGTCTGATAGTAAAGAATTTGGTTCCAGGGAGTGAGATAAAATGCCAATGAATGGCAAGGATAATTTAGAACCGCCTCAACTTGAGCGTCGACATTTGACAGTGCTCGAATGTGACCTTGTTGGATCAACAGCCTTAGCGAATAATCTCGACCCTGAAGAGCTTCGAGATCTATTTCTCGCCTACCAGGATTGTGTCTTAACCTGGGTAAAAAAAATGAATGGCTTTTTTGTTCAGTTTGCGGGTGATGCGATTTGGGTCTATTTCGGTTATCCCCAGGCCCATGAAGATGATGCTTGCCAGGCTATTCGTGCAGGTCTGGCTATTGCAGAAGCTGTTTCCGCTATAACTGTTTACGGTGAATCATTGAGCGTCAGAATAGGAATCGCCAGTGGATTGTGTGTTGTAGGCAACATGCGTCTGACTACAAGCAGCGGAAATATGGATAACCAAATTACTGCGCTTGGTAATCCTCCTAATCTAGCAGCTCGTCTTCAAGCCCTGGTCGAACCAGGCTCAGTTGCTATATCCGAAGAAACTCATTCACTAGCAGGCAATCTTTTTAATTTCGAAGATTTGGGTTTTTATGAAATAAAGGGATTCAGAAATAAAACAAAAGTGTGGCGTGTTATAGGGGAGATCAATGAACATAGTCGATTTCGCGCATTAAGACCCAAAATCAGAACACCTTTGGTAGGCCGAAAAAATGAATTGAAAATTCTAGCAAATTTATGGAAAGAAGCATGTCTGAAAAATGGACAAATTGTATTTTTGTCCGGTGAACCTGGGATCGGTAAATCACGTCTAGTAACAAATCTGGCAGAAAATATAGTCGGCTTGAAAAACTTGCAATGGTGGTTTCATTGTGGCGAATACCTGCAGGGAAGCGCGTTTGCTCCTATTGCCGCACAAATTCAAACACTCACTGGTTTATCGAGTACAGAAGATAGAACTGGTCGATCTGGAAAAGTCTCAAAACAATTTTCATATCTTAACACTAACGAGCACTATTTACTGGCAGAGCTGTTAATGATTGAAGATGAGAAAAAACTGAGTACATCAGTAATATCTGCATCAAAGCGACGCGAGAAATTGTATGAAGTGCTTATTAAGATGATTAAGGAAGAGTCCCAGATTGAACCTTTACTAGTTGTTATTGAAGATGCGCACTGGATTGACCCATCAACACAGGAATTTATTCAGCGACTAGCCATTTGCCTGAACAATATGTCTGTCTTGCTGGTCATTACCAGTCGCGATACCAGTAATTTTGAAATGTCTGATTTTGCTCTTCCTCACACCCACAATATTAGTATCGAACAACTGAAACGTAGTGATTGTTTCAAATTATAGAATCTTTATGTGAAAAGGAAAAGCTACCTGTGCAATTGAGCGAACAGATAGTAAATCAAACTGATGGTGTCCCTTTGTTTATAGAAGATGTGATCTTATCCTTGCTTCAGTCGTCTCAGTTGTCTTCTGGAAGTTTGGTAGATGAAAAAATAGCCGTGCCAAATAAACTCAGTGAACATTTAATGTCTCGCATAGATGATTTGGGTGAGAGCAAGCAAGTTGCACAATTAGCTGCTGTGATCGGTCGTGAGTTTTCTTTATTCATGTTGCAGGCTCTTTCAAACCTCACTACTTCCAAATTAGAAATGAAAATAGACCGCTTAGTTGATGCCGGTTTGATACTGCTAAGTGGACGAACTGAAGATCAACGATACGTATTTAAACACTCTATGATTCGTGATGCGGCCTATGAAAGCCTCCTGATTTCAGATCGAATGGAGTTGCATAGTCGTATAGCTTCGTGGATAGAAACAGAGAGTGCCATCCAACGACAAACTCAACCTGAAACAATAGCATATCATTATGAATTGGCTGGAGCTTTCGATCTGTCCGTCAAATATTGGCTTCAGGCTGGCCAACGTTCTAATAATCGTTCGAATTACATTGAAGCCTCTATACAGCTAAAAAATGCATATAGACTAAACCAAAAACTAATCGGTTCTGATGAACGTAACCGTATTGAACTTGAAATCATTATTGCTTTAGGAGTTGCATCCGCAGGTGCAGGCGGTATTTCTGGTGAGGATGCTGGCAAAATCTATAGCAAAGCTCTATCGCTTTGCGAAGCTCTTGATTATCCAGCTGAAACTTTCCCAGTATTGGCCGGTGCTGGTTCTCTCCATTTCATTCGTTCAAATTACAAAATTTCATTAGAGATTGCAGCTCAATCCATACTTCTAGCCAATAGAAAATCTAATTCAACCGGTTTGGTAATCGGTAAGCGTATTATAGGTGCAGTTCAATGTGTTACTGGTAAATTTTCCGATGCAGATAAGTCACTAAGTTCTGCTGTACATGTTTATGATAAAAACCCCAATTTTCATAGAAGCTATTCTCCTACGTATGCATTAGATCACAAAACCACAGCATTATGCTATTTAGGGCTAACTAATATAAGCACAAGCAAGATTGATTTAGCGCTCACTGTGTCAGACCAAGCTGTGAATCATTCCAAAAACATTGATCTTCACAGCCAAAATTGTGCGCTCTGCTATCAGACTGCGATAAGACACTTGCGAAATGATTCTGCTAATTTAATATTTGACGTTGCAACACGTAGTCTCAAGCTTGCGCTCGACGAAGGTTATGCTTCGTGGGTAGGTATGTCCAGACTACTTCAAGGAGAAGCAATAATTCAACTCGGACATCTCGAAGAAGGAATGAACAAGATAGAGAACGGGGTTTTGGAATACAGCGATGTTATGGCAAAAACTTTTTTACCACTTGCCCAATCTGTGCTCGCTAAAGGATATATGGCCACCAATCAATATCAAAAATCGCTTGATGTGCTTTTAGAAGCTGAATCCTTGAGTATCCAAACTGAGCAACTTTGGTTTTTGCCCGAAGTTCAACGATTACACGCTGAAACATTAATAGGTTTGGAACAGTATGAAGCAGCACATGATTATTATAAAAGGGCATGGGAATCAGCTAGTAAGATTGGAGCTAAGTTCTGGTTACTAAAAACTGCCTTTAGCATGGCTGATAACAAACCTTTTGCTAAAACTTATAATAATGCTTATACACTACTTACTGAAGCTACTAATTCTATCGAAGAAGGATTTGAAGAACCATTCGTAATGAAAGCCATAGATTTAGTAAAGAAAAATATAATTCATACTGGCTTGTAAAACATACGCTCCCAAATACTTCAAAATTAGTCTTACTTAAAGACCTCCATAACGATCTAATCTATTTTGAAAATGAATAAGGTGGTTTTCAACTTAAAACTCATCATTTAGTACATCATCTACCATCCTCTGTAATCTCTCCATGTCCTGGATAATAAGTTTATTATCCTTTTTCGATACAACACCCTGGCGAGCTAAAACACCTAGTTCTCTGGTAACAGCTTCCCTGTGCGTGCCTATACGGTTGGCTAAATCAGCATGCGTCGGTATCGGTGTTATGGTAACAATTTCATCACTTTTCTCTTGATTACGACCCAAGCGAAGTAATTCTGCGTGAATCCTGTTTTTGACGCCAAGTGTATTAATTTCAACAACCCTATCTGATAAAAGTCTGACCAGTTTAGTCAAGTATTGAAGTGTCCTTTTTGCAATGCTGGGATACTTTTCCAATAACTCCCAGAACCTGTTTGCAGAAACAAATAAGACAGAAGACGGAACAAGCGCTATAACATGAGCAGAACGAGGCTTACTATCGATGGCAGATAATTCCCCAAACATTTGACCTGCAGATACATCGCGAAATGTTGTTTCTTTACCAGCTTTAGAATAAATTGTTACGCGAACAGTACCGCTGATAATGAAAAATACTTCGTTTGTATTATCAAGATGCGAAACAATTAGTTGACCGCTATCAAAACGATGCCCTCGACATTGTTTCGCTACTTCATTACGTTCTTTTCCGTTTAAATCAGAAAATACGTCTATCCCTGTCAGCGTGGCGCCTGATACTTCTAAAAAGTTGTCATTCATCTAATAATATCTCCATATATAGTTATTGCTGTGAATCCAGTCAGTCACTAATTTTATAGTCCTTTTTATGTGAAAGTGAAAACCTGTTACCTAACCAAACCAGTATTTTCCAGAGCAGTATACTACTTCCTAAAGTCGAGCAATTGTGACAAATACCACATCAATATTTTTATCACTACGCTAAATTGTTAACCGTCCGCAATGGATAGCCGACAGGGAAACGAGAGAAGGATCTCGGACAGGGATGATAGACAAGGATGTCACACAAGGACGTGTAACTTTCTAAGTATTTGGTTAAAGGAGATTTGCTTATACTGAGCAGAAAATAAAACACTGCAATTATCTGTTCTTTCCTACTTTTTACTATTTTCAACCATGTCAGCAAGACGTTCGCCCAATATATAGCTGATATTGAAGTTCAATTTGGCAACGATATTGGGGAAGAATTTCAGGTCATTCTGCATTTTCTGGTAGTCGAATCTTAAGGCAGAGATATCTGTCGTAGCACGAACATCGGCGGTACGTTCGGCTTCCCGTATATAGCCAATCTCACCAAAAACAGCTCCGGGATTTAGTGTTGCAAGGGTTCTTGCTTCACCATCATCGCGACGAATGACTTCAGCCTGTCCTGACAAAATCAAGAACATATCTCTTCCTGTCGTATCCTGCTCTACCAGTAAGTCGCCCGCGCTAAATTCATTTAACTCGGAAATTAGAATAGCTTTGCGACGCTGATAGTTGGTCATGTTATTAAACAGCGGCGTACCATCAAGGACTGTCTTGTCAATA
>JABHFC010000217.1 GCA_018676275.1 Gammaproteobacteria bacterium
AAAAAGCGCAACGAAATTTTTCAAATGGCAGTGCTTGAACCTAAACTGGCGATTCTCGATGAAACAGACTCCGGCCTGGATATCGATGCCCTGAAGATTGTTGCCGAAGGCGTAAACAGTCTGCGTAATGAAGAACGTTCTATGATCCTGGTAACCCATTACCAACGTTTGCTTAATTATATTGTTCCTGATCATGTACACGTTCTAGCGGCTGGTCGCATTATAAAATCAGGTGGTCGTGAACTGGCCCTGCAACTGGAAGAAGAAGGTTACGAACAGGTGATGCAGGAGGCTGCAGCAGCATGACCCAGGCCGCAGTAAAACATTATCTTTCGGAGCACCAGCGTTTTCAGTCTACTTCGCATAACTGGCTGAGCCAACAACGTCAATCTGCCATCGATAGTTTCGGGGAAAATGGTTTTCCGACGACTCGACATGAGGCATGGAAATACACTGACGTTCGCCCTCTGTTAAAACAGAATTTTGCTGTTGTTGATGCTGGTGCACATGACATTAGTGACGAGCAACTAAGTGAAATCCGTTTTGCCGGGCTAGAATGCCAGGAACTAGTGTTTGTAAACGGGCATTTTTCAGCTGAGCTTTCTACAGATCAAGACGCGACTGTATGTTCATTAGCCAACGCCAGCGATGCCGCCAAACAGGAAATTAAAACTTACCTTAATCGTGGCGCACGTTCTGACAAACATGGTTTTGCGGCTTTAAACAGTGCATTTATCGTCGATGGTGCTTTTATCCATGTGCCGGACAATGTCGAACTGGAATTACCTGTCCACTTGATTTTCATTGCAAGGAAACAGGACACATCATTTATATTGCATCCTCGTAATCTGATCGTGCTCGGAAATAATGCGCGGGCCACTGTCATTGAAAGCTATGTTGGACTGGATGATTCAAGCTATTGCACTAATACGGTAACCGAGATTGTTACCGGTCAGGGTGCCTCACTTGAACATTACAAACTTCAACAGGAAGGTAGCAATGGCTTTCATATTGGTTACCTGCAGGCCCAGTGCCAAAAAGACAGCCGACTTGAGTCACATTCTATTTCTCTTGGTGGTGCACTTGTGCGTAACGATATTGATGCTGTATTGGCCGAACCCGGTGCCCACGTTGGCTTGAACGGTCTTTATGTGGCGGGAGGAGATCAACACATCGATAACCATACCCGTGTTGACCACAGTGTGCCTAATACGAGTAGTGATGAAAACTATCGTGGCATCCTCGATGGCAAAGCACGTGCTGTTTTTAATGGTAAAGTCGTCGTGCACAAAGACGCACAGAAAACAGACGCTCAACAATCCAATGCCAATCTGTTGTTATCGAACGATGCCGAAATCGACACCAAGCCGGAACTGGAAATATATGCTGATGATGTCAAGTGCAGTCATGGTGCAACGGTTGGGCAGCTCGACGACAACATGTTGTTTTATCTTCGCACTCGTGCTGTTGATGAACAAACTGCCCGCAGTCTGCTGACCTTCGCCTTTGCCGAAGAGGTCATTAAACGTATCACACTCACGCCTGTCAGAGAGCGGATCGAATACAAGGTTGTCGGACGATTACCTGACGCCTCTTTGATTACGGAATTTATGCAATGAATAGTACCGCTGCTTTGACCACACCCGCTTTTAATGTTGATGCCTTACGTCAGGATTTCCCGATATTGTCACGTGCTGTACGCGGAAAGCCGCTCGTCTACCTTGACAATGCCGCCACATCGCAAAAACCGACCCAGGTCATCGAAACCATTAGCAGGTATTACAGCGAATATAACTCGAATATACATCGAGGCGTGCACAGCCTCAGTGAAGAGGCCACCAGCGCCTATGAAGCGGCTCGCGAAAAGTGCCAGTCTTTTATTAATGCTAGCTCAGATAAAGAAATTATTTTTGTAAAAGGCACAACAGAAGCAATTAACCTGGTAGCCAATACCTATGGCAGGGCAAATATAAAAGCCGGTGATGAAATCATTGTCTCCTGGATGGAACATCACTCGAATATTGTCCCCTGGCAAATGCTATGTGAACAAAATGGTGCGGTACTTAAAGTCATCCCGATTAACGATGCTGGCGAGTTGATCATGGATGAATACAGAAAGCTATTAAGTTCGAAGACCAAACTGGTTGCTGTTGGACACATTTCCAACGCTCTCGGAAGCATAAATCCAATAAAAGAAATTATTGATCTTGCCCATCAACATGACGCGGTCGTAGTAATCGACGGTGCCCAGGCTACACCTCATACCAGTATTGATGTGCAATCACTGGATTGCGATTTTTACGCTTTTTCAAGTCACAAATTGTTTGGCCCAACCGGTGTTGGTGTGCTTTATGGCAAACAGGCACTGTTAGAGGCCATGCCCCCTTATCAGGGCGGCGGCGATATGATCAAAATGGTGACCTTTGAAAAAACCATGTACAACGAATTACCACACAAATTCGAAGCAGGCACACCTAATATTGCCGGTGTTATTGGATTAGGTGCAGCAATTGATTATGTCAGCGAAATTGGTCTTGATGCTATCGCCACATACGAACATGAATTACTCGAATACGCCACCGAGGCTGCTTTGACGATTGATGGGTTACGTTTGATTGGCACGGCAAGAAACAAGGCAAGTATACTTTCATTTGTTATGGACAAGGTACATCCCCATGACCTTGGCACCATCCTCGATCACAACGGTATCGCTATTCGAACAGGACATCATTGCGCCATGCCTGTTATGGATAGATTTGAAATACCAGCAACTGCACGTGCCTCTTTTGCCTTTTATAATACCAAACATGAAATCGATGTTCTTATAGAAGGAATCGAGAATGCGAAAAAGGTTTTCTGCTGATGTTTGATTTAAAAGATTTATACCAGGAAGTGATCGTTGATCACAATCGTAGTCCAAGAAATTTTGGCAAAATGGAAAGCCCGGATCGAACCCTGGAAGGTTTTAATCCTCTATGCGGTGATCGGCTGACACTTTATTTAAAAATGGAAGGTGAACAAATAGATGACATCAGCTTTGATGGTTCCGGTTGCGCTATATCCGTTGCTTCCGCCTCAATGATGACCGATGCCATGAAAGGCAAAACTGCAAAGGAAGCAGAAGAAATTTTTAATAATTTTCACGAACTTGTCACTACTGATGGAAGCAATGTCGACTCGGATAAACTGGGAAAACTAGCCGCCCTCGCTGGCGTGCGTGAATACCCGACCCGGGTCAAGTGTGCGACATTATGCTGGCACACACTACATTCTGCACTGGAAGGCGAACAGACCGCGATATCAACCGAATGACTGCGCAAATGAATGAACCGATTACTATTGAGCGTGATTGCGAGGCAATCCTGATCCCCGACGGCACCCCAATAGAAGTCCCTCAGGGGAGTGTTGTCTTTATCACCCAGGCATTGGGTGGTAATTACACTATCAACCTGAATGGTAATCTGGCACAGATTGGGCCGAAAGATGCTGATGCATTAGGTTTTGAAATTCCGGAAGAAGCGATAATAAAAGGAAACGTTACTCTGGATGACGGATCCTTAAATGAAGACGTGGTTTGGAGACAGATGCGCACCTGTTACGACCCCGAAATCCCAATTAATGTTGTGGAACTTGGTCTCATTTACGATTGCCAGATAACAGCTCTGGATGATGACAATAACAGGGTAGATATTCTTATGACACTGACCGCTCCCGGATGCGGTATGGGTGAGTTTCTTGCCGCAGATGTTCATTCAAAAATCGCAGCCATCCCAACTGTAACAGAAGTTGATGTGCAGCTTACCTTTGACCCTCCCTGGGGTATGGGAATGATGTCAGAGGCTGCCCGACTTGAATCAGGCATGTTTTAACCAGGCTCTAATTCTTTTTATTTTCAGATAGTTATATGACTCCCGACTGGATTGACGTAGCCACTGTTGATGAACTTGGCCCGGGAAAGTCACATTTTATCGAAGTTGGAGATGTGACCATTGCTGTTTTTAATCTGGATGGTGAGTATTTTGCACTTGAGGATGCCTGCACCCATGATGGATCAAGGATGTTAAGCTGCGGTGTTGAAGCCAAATTTCTGGTTCACGGTGAACGACTCATGTGTCCACGCCATGGTGCCCAGTTTTGTATCAGGACAGGTACTGCGCTGAGCCGCCCCGCTACCGGCGCACTTGCCAGATTTGCGGTCAGGGTGGAATCCGACCAGGTTCAGGTATACAGCGAAAGCCAGACCTGAACAGGCCGTACAAGGGCATATATAGCTAATTTCCCTGCAAAAGTTTTACCCGAACGTATAAATACGTATAATCGCGCGACTTTATTCACACATTAAATTCAAGGTGCCTTTTATTAATTAGGATTTTTTTGTGAGTGTTAGGAAGCACCACGCGGAGAACCCCAATGTATATGCAATACATGAGGATTCGAGCACGGAGCTGACACCACAATCGCGAAAAAAGACAATTAGTTATGGTACCGACTACCACGGAGCAGTTTACATGGCGCTACAACGCACACTTTCTATGATAAAACCCGACGCTGTTGCAAAAAACGTTATCGGTGAGATTTATGCACGCTTTGAAAAAGCCGGGCTTCAAATCGTCGCAGCAAAAATGCAACATCTTAATGTAGAGCAAGCCGCGGAGTTTTACGCCGTACATAAAGAACGTCCGTTTTACCAGGAATTGATTGATCTGATGACTTCAGGCCCGGTAATGATCCAGGTACTGGAGGGTGAGAACGCCATTGCGGTTAACCGTGAACTGATGGGCGCAACTTTTCCAAAAGACGCGGAAGCCGGTACTATTCGTGCCGATTTTTGTGATGCTGATGGTGATCAGGGTGAAAACGCCGTGCATGGTTCAGATGCACCGGAAACCGCTGCAACTGAAATTCCATTTTTCTTTTCTGCCGAGGAGCTCTGCACCCGCACCAGGTGAGGAGATGTGAATTCCACAACTACAACCAATTTTTTTGATCTGAATCAGCCCGCCCTGCGAGAGTTTTTCTCTGGCATGGAGGAAAAGCCCTATCGTGCCACGCAAATAATGAAATGGGTATACCATCAGGGTATTACCGATTTCGACAAGATGACAGATATCAGTAAGGGGTTAAGACAACATCTCGCTGAACAAACCGCCTTCAAGCTTCCAGAGATAGTTTCTCAACAGATATCTGATGATGGTACACGTAAGTGGCTATTGCGTATTGATGACAAGAACTGCGTAGAAACTGTTTTTATTCCTGAGAAAGATCGTGGAACCCTTTGCGTGTCTTCACAGGTGGGTTGTCCACTGGATTGTAGTTTTTGTTCTACTGGCAAACAGGGTTTTAACCGCAACCTGAGTGTCTCTGAAATTATCGGTCAGTTGTGGCTGGCAAATCGCGAACTGGACAGTTTTCAACAACAAAACCGTATTATTACCAACGTTGTTATGATGGGCATGGGCGAACCTCTGCTTAATTTCGATAACGTCGTCAAAGCGATGGATTTGATGAAGGATGATCTTGGTTTTAATATTTCACAAAAAAGAGTCACTTTGAGCACGGCCGGTATCGTACCCGGTATTGACCGACTGGCGGAAACGAGCAAGGTCAGTCTAGCTGTTTCACTCCATGCACCCAATAATGAATTAAGAGATGTGCTGGTGCCAATTAACCGAAGTTATCCCATAAAGGAACTGATGGCAGCTTGTCAACGCTATGCCAGACAACGGGATGATGACCCAATTACATTTGAATATGTCATGCTTGGTGGCATCAATGATAGCAAGGCTGAAGCCAAGCAACTGGCAAAATTACTGGCTTCGGTACCGGCGAAAGTTAACCTTATTCCCTTTAATCCCTTCCCGGGATCGGAATATAAATGCTCATCAATAGAAACTATTGATCAATTCCGCGATATACTGGTAAAACAGGGGATTATTACTATAACTCGAAAAACCAGGGGGGATGATATTGACGCTGCCTGTGGGCAACTGGTGGGTCAGGTAGTCGCCCGAGCCAAAAGGCTTCAGCAAAGTCAATTAAATCGTCAGTCATGAAAAAAACAATACTGCTCATTGCGCTTGTTCTGCCTTTTCTATTTGCCTGCAACCAGACTGCTGGCAACAATAGCAACCTGCATACGACTAGCGGTCCGAACGCCGCTGGCAGGGCAAACCTGAGCCTTGGTATTGAGTATATGAACCGCGGTGAATATGAAAAATCGCTTGAGAAGCTGGACCGGGCCAAAGCAGCTGATCCAGGATATTCCGGCATTTATAACGCCTATGGCCTGCTTTATCAATTGCTGGATCGTAACAAGGACGCGGAAAATCATTTTAAAAAGGCGCTTAAACTGAATCCAAGAGATTCAGATACGATGAATAACTATGGTCGCTTTCTTTGTCAAATGAGTCGTAGCGAAGAAGCCGAACATACGTTTCTGAAGGCAGCAGAAAACCCACTCTATGCTACGCCGGAAATCGCTATCACTAATGCTGGTATCTGTGCCTACAGAAACAACCGCCCGGTCAAGGCAGAAGAATATTTCCGTAAGGCTCTGGATATTAATAAGCAAATTCCAACTGCGTTGCTGAAAATGTCACAACTTTCCTACGATAAAGAAAACCATCTGTCAGCTCGCGCATATTTACAACGTTACCTTTCTTTCAGTCGACACACTGCAAGTAGTTTATGGCTGGGGATCAAAATTGAGAGAGAAATGGGTGATAAAGATGCTCTTTCCAGTTACATATTATCCCTAAAAAATAATTTCCCGGATTCCATAGAAGCAGGTCTGCTTATGGAGTCTGAATCTGATCACTGATTATGTCAGAGCCTCAAAATCAGGATGTCCGTATTTCAGCTGGAGAACAGCTTAAGCACCTGCGCGAGCAGAAAAATTTTTCCGTACAGGACATTGCTTCACGCCTAAACCTTGAAGCACGTATTATTGAAGCTATTGAACAAAATGATTTTGAAAAACTTTCTGCCGCTACCTATGCGCGGGGCTATTTACGTAGTTACGCTAAAATATTGGGCGCTGATCCCGATACCATTATTTCATCCTATAACGACTCTGCTCCGGAACCACCGGAGATTATTCCCGAAGTAAAGCACGCCACCCAAACCAACAGTAGTGATAAACCAGTTAAAGCTTTTACTTATCTCATCACGCTGACCCTGGTAATACTGCTTGTCGCATGGTGGCAAAGTAACTTTATTGTCGACAACATGAACAACCTGCTTGTTAAGCAGGACACTGTAGATGAAGCTGAAAATACTTATGCTCTGTCTTATCCCATTCAGATTGTTGAGCATCCCACATCGCCATTTTATCGTGATGTTGAAGCTCAGGAAGTTAACTCAGCTGAAACTGCGCCTGATCTTGAAACAGAGAACGACTTAAATGAAAGTCCGACTACTGTCGAAGATGAAAATGCAGAGGAGGATTCATATCCAATAAATGTAACTTCTGACAATGTTGGTCCAGATGCCCTGGTTCTTCGTCTGAGCAATGACTCCTGGATAGAAGTATTTGATGCTCTGGATAACAAAGTCTATGTCAATCTTGCCCGCGAAGGACAAATATTATCTTTGCGAGGCTCAGCTCCATTTGACCTTGTTATCGGCGCAGCCGATGGCGTTAGTGTTGAGTTTAATGGTGAGAAATTCGATACCGCACCTTTTACGGATGCTGGCATTGCCCGGTTTACACTTGACCAATAGATAACACTTACAATTCCCATTCATCTGTTGCGCTGTAAGGCCAACAAACCTGCTAAAATCACCCGCTTTAACCCCATGGAGACGAGCTTGACGGAAAAGATACAATCCGTAAAAGGGATGCACGACATCCTCAATGACAGTACTGGCGACTGGCAATACCTCGAAAAAACTATTCAGACGGTACTCAGTCGTTACGGCTATGAAGAAATTCGCACCCCCCTGGTTGAGAAGACTGAATTGTTTGAGCGCTCAATCGGCGAGGCCACGGATATCGTGTCGAAAGAGATGTATACCTTTCCCGACAGGAACGACCAGCGACTTACATTACGTCCGGAAGGTACTGCTAGTAGTGTGCGCTCACTTATGCAGCATGGCTTATATCAAAACAACCCTCTTCGGCTCTGGTACTGTGGCCCGATGTTTAGATATGAACGACCACAGAAAGGCAGAACGCGTCAATTTCATCAAATAGGGGCCGAAGTATACGGCCTGAATGGACCTGATATTGATGCTGAGCTTATCGCAATGAGCGCTCGTTTCTGGAAAGAACTAGGCATAACTGGCCTTCAGCTTCAGCTCAATACATTGGGTACAAATGCCGCTCGCCAAGTTTACCGGGAAGTACTGGTTGAATATTTAGGTGACAATGAAGCCGATCTCGACGAAGACAGTCGGGTGCGACTGCTTAAAAACCCTTTGCGTATCCTGGATAGCAAAAACCCGGAAATGCAGGCGCTCATCAATGATGCACCAAGTATGGCTGATTATATGGACGAGGAGTCTATCGATCATTTTGATGGCTTGAAGCAACTGCTCGATGAAATAAATATTGCTTACACAGTTAATCCAAGACTGGTACGCGGGCTGGATTATTACAGCAAAACGGTTTTCGAATGGCTTACTGACCAGTTGGGCGCCCAGGCAACAGTGTGTGCTGGCGGACGTTACGACGGTCTTATCGAACATTTTGGCGGCAAGGCAATAGCAGGAATTGGCTTTGCCATGGGGCTGGAACGTCTGGTGGAATTGATGGGTAGTAGTGAAGGACGTAAGAATCAACAGAAACCTCATGTTTACCTAATCATCGCCGGTGAAGAGACCGTAACAACAGGTTTCAAGCTCGCGGAGCAACTCAAAAACGAGTTGAAGGAATTGAAACTGCTGATGCATTGTGGAGGCGGTAGTTTCAAAAGCCAGTTTAAAAAGGCTGATAAATCAGGCGCTCAGCTTGCGCTGATCCTGGGAGAAGATGAATTACAAAAACAGACTATTAGTTTGAAACCTCTACGGAAAGAAGGTGATCAGACTGAGGTTAGCTGGGAGAAGCTGGCTGAAGTGTTAAGGACGGAATTAGAGCTCTAACTGGAAAGGCTAGTTCGAAGGAGGCCTGTTTATTCGCGTTCATCAGCTTCTATTTCCTGATTAAAATGCATCGACTGTGCCTCTGGCGGCGGTATAATGCGCGATTTGTTTTCTAACGACTCAAAAATATGGTCGCAGTTAGCAAAATCGATAACTAACCGAATTGAATACTATTTTTGCGAAAAATGACGGCAAAAGTAACAACACTACTAATTTAGGAGATTTTTTTGGACATTTACCAAACAGAAGACGAACAGGTTGAAGCCCTGAAAAAATGGTGGGAAGAAAATGGCAAGTCAGCAATTTTTGGCGTTGTGCTCGGGCTAATGGCAATTTTTGGCTGGCGTGAGTGGAAAGACTATGAAGCCCAGCAAGCAGCCTCCGCCTCACAACTGTATCAGGAGATGATTATTGCCACCCGTGATCAAAAAGCGGATAAAGCGGGCGAGAAAGCAAAGGAAATTGTCGCTGAGTATGAATCAACCGCCTATGCAGTTTTTGCCAAACTCGGTCTGGCTAAAAATGCTGTTGCTAATGGTGAGCTGGATAAAGCCAGAGAGAACCTGCAGTGGGCACTGGACAACACCAGGCAGGACAGTCTTCGTCATGTTATTACTTTGCGAATTGCCGATGTCCTGATTGCACAGAACAAACTCAGCGAAGCAAACACCCTGTTAGGCAACAATACCAACCGGGGTGAATTTAGTGCCAGTTACCTGCAAATGGAAGGTGATGTACAAAGACTGGAGGGAAATGTCGATGCAGCAGTTGAAGCCTACCAAAAAGCCGTCAGTATTGCGCAGGAGTCAGGTCTGGATACTTCTATTCTAGACATGAAACTGGATGATCTGGGGCGCAGCAAAGAATTATGATTAAGCGTTTTGGATTATTGTTATGCCTCGCTTGCCTGAGTGCCTGTGGTGTCACGGAGTCGGTTACAGAGTATTTAAAAGGAGACAGTGACAATGCTGAACCGCCTGCGGAATTAATCGAATTCAGACAACGCCTCAACGTCGTTGAACTCTGGTCGGAGAATATCGGTAGTGGCACCGATAAACAGTATCTGAAGCTCGCCCCAGTAGTCGCCAACCAGCGTTTGTATGTAGCTGATGCCGATGGTCGTATTCAGGCCAGGGACGCAACAAATGGCAATCAAATATGGTCGATTGATACTGACACCCGTATCACCGGTGGCCCGGGCTTTGGCGAAAATACAATTTTGATTGGAACCGGAGAAGGTGAAACCATTACCTATTCTGCTGATGATGGTGAAGAGATGTGGCGTACAACAGTTTCCAGTGAAATTCTATCACCGCCACAGAAAGCATTAAACACTGTTATCGTACGTACCGGTGATGGAAAAGTATTTGGTTTAAGTGGTAATTCAGGCAAGCGCCTGTGGATCTATGACCGCACGGTACCTTCTCTTACTTTGCGTGGTACAAGCAACCCGATCATCAGTGGTGATTTGGTCATTGCTGGCTTTGACGGTGGCAAAATGGCCGCTCTGGATGTGCGTACAGGTAAATTAGCATGGGAAGCCTCGGTAGCTGTTGCCAGAGGTAGTACTGATGTGGAACGTATGGTCGATATAGATTCAACACCACTGATAGTGGACGGAGTTATCTACATCGCGACTTTTCAGGGACATCTATCCGCAATGCAACTTGAAACCGGTCGCGTACTCTGGGACAGGGATATTTCTTCCTACGCGGGTTTTGGAGTAGACCAACAGAATATATACGTCACCGATGACAAGGGTCACATTTGGGCCTTTGACCGATTCACCAGTACTGAAGCCTGGAAACAGGAAAAATTGCATATGCGATCCATTACCGCACCTGCCAGTATCGGCGATTTCATAGTTGTGGGTGATTACGAAGGTTATCTTCACTGGATGTCGAAAGCTTCAGGAAAGTTCGTCGCCAGAACCGAACTTTGCGGTAAACGTATTATTACACCACCATTGGTCGTCGGCAAAATACTATACGGCTATTGTAGTGACGGATCTCTGACCGCTTACAGCTATCGTTGATCAAAAATATTCTGAATTCCCATGTCTACAATAATTGCCATCGTTGGGCGCCCCAATGTAGGCAAATCAACTCTATTCAATCGCATCACCCATAGTCGCAACGCTCTCGTTGCAGATCGTCCAGGTGTTACGCGTGATCGTCAATATGGTTATGGGCACCATGGCGACCGAACTTTTGTTTTAATTGATACAGGCGGTCTGGAACAGCAAGTCAATAAGGAAATGAATATATCCGCCCGTGTCTCTGAACAGTCAATGCGAGCAATTGAAGAAGCCGACGCTGTGCTTTGGATGGTTGACGGTCGCAGTGGTCTAACCACCGCAGACGAGGTGTTGGCAGAACAATTACGACCGCTCAGTTCGAACCTGTTTCTGGTTGTAAACAAGACCGAAGGCCTGGACATTGCCGTAGTTTGTTCTGAATTTCATTCTCTGGGCGTAGGTCAACCACTGGCCATATCTGCAGGACGTGGTGATGGTGTAGACGCTCTTGTTGGTGAAGTACTGGAGCAATTGCCAGCACCTGAATCAGAAACAATTTTGCAGGAAGATGGACTTCGGGTAGGAATAATTGGTCGTCCCAATGTCGGTAAATCCACACTGGTTAACCGTATGTTGGGGGAAGACAGAATGTTAACTTTTGATCAACCAGGCACTACACGAGATAGTGTCGCCGTTCCATTTGAACGTCGTGACAAACATTATGTGCTTATTGATACAGCTGGCGTCAGACGACGAGCTCGTATTACCGATGTCGTGGAAAAATACAGCGTCATCAAAACTCTGAAAGCTGTAGATATGGCACAGATTGTAGTAATGGTAATTGATGCCCATGATGTAGTAAGCGATCAGGACTTAAATTTGCTGGGTATTGCTGTAGACAGTGGTAAATCTCTAATAGTTGCTGTCAACAAATGGGACGGAATAGACGATGATCAAAAAAATATCATACGAAGCCAACTGGATCGCAAACTCGACTTCGTCGATTATGCCTGTGTTCATTTTATTTCTGCTCTACATGGCACTGGCGTAGGAAACCTGTTCGATTTGATTGACAAAATTGGGAAATCACAGGCATCGCAACTTAAATCTTCGATGGTAACCGAACTATTACATGCCCTGGTTGAAGCACATCCACCACCACTGGTGCGAGGTCGTCGGATTAAACTACGTTATGCCCATATTGGCGGACATAACCCTTTGCGAATTATTGTCCACGGTAACCAGACAGAGCACGTACCAAATAATTACCGGCGTTATCTTTCAAATAAAATACGTCAACGCTTAAAGCTGATCGGTACACCAGTGATGATCGAGTTCAAGCACGGTGACAACCCTTTTAAAGGCAGGGTTAACGTATTGAACAAACGTCAGATAGAGAAACGCAGACGACTTATGAAGCACGTCAAAAGCAAAAAATAATCGGGGACAGACCCCGATTTTTTATAGTTTATTCAGATGACTCTGGATAATAGCCATTATTTGTAAAGCATCATTACTGGTTGCCCACTCCCCGGCCTGATCCAGAACTATAAGTTCAGTTTTATCGCCAACCCCGGTCAGACTTAGTTGGAAAGGCACGCCTTCAGGTGCTTCATCGCCACCCCAGAACTTTAGCTTTGATAACCAGCCTTTCTCTTTATCGCCAGTGGAATCGAAGTAAGTAATGTTATAGATACCACTGCCCTGATCTTTGCTGGCAATGGGCAAACCTGCCCGTTGCAGAGCAATCTCGGTATGTCTCCAGGCACGTGTATATTCTTCCGGAATAGCGAGATAGTCTTTACCATCACCTGTAGTCTCTACCAGTGTCTTCTTTCTGGGACTCGTGCTCTGTTGTGCGCCACCAACGCCTGCTGTCGATGAAACAATAGCCTCTCGATTTCCGTTAAATAACAAATTCAGATCGCCTGCCAGTTTTTTCTCGGCATCTCTACTTTTCTCCTTATCGCTCCAACTATCCGTACCATCCTGTCGTGTTGCCAATACCTGTCTTTGATTGGAAACAAACAAAACAGTAAGACCTGGATCGGCACCGGGTTCGGAAAAGATTTTAAATTTATCGCGATAAGAAAAACCATCTTCAACATAAGCTTCCGACCAAGTCGTCTCAAGAACGCCCAACTCTGCATCGTCCAAATCCAGGCTATAACCTTGCTCAGATATAAAATTACGCAGACGCGGCCAGATATTTTCATTGTTACCTATAACTGAAATCCATTGCTCATCGGAATCGGCTGCCGCGGTTACTGGGGCTGCTTGAGAAGATGTTCCTCCACCACTCCGACGTTTTTGATATTCAGACAGACTCGCTCCTTCATTCGGTATAGACATTGAATCATTAATCGCTTCTGCAGTGAGATCAGGAGGTACTTCCAGATCGGGCAGACTTTCACTCTTTTTATATTCAGTTCGCTTGTCTGGCAGGATATTGTCCAGCTTGGGCACATATGAGCATGACACAGCGGTCATTATGAAAATTAAAACAAATAGCAATCTGGTCATAACAGGGATTCCAAATAAGTTATAAAACGCCAGCTTGTTGCATGGCAGCTTCTAGTTGAGATTCGTATTGTGTCGACATCCAGGTCATCGGTAAACGTATTCCATCTTCAATCAAACCAAGACGTGATACCGCCCATTTGACCGGTATCGGATTTGCTTCTACAAACAGAGCCTGATGCAAGCCAAGTAAACGCTTATCAATTTCTTCGGCTGCATTCCGTTCGCCTGCGATAGCCTGCACACACATTTCATGCATAGCCTTTGGTGCAACATTTGTGGTCACTGAAATAACGCCGTCGCCGCCCATTAACATAAACTCACAGGCAGTTTCATCATCGCCACTAAACAATAGAAAATCGTCAGCACAGAGTTCATGAATTTTATCAATACGCTCCAATTCGGCAGTTGCCTCTTTTACGCCAATAATATTATCTATTTCTGCCAGTCTACCTATCGTCTCTGGCAACATGTCACATGCTGTCCTTCCCGGGACATTATATAGAATTTGTGGAATTGTCACGGCTTCTGCCACAGCTTTGTGATGCAGATACAAACCTTCCTGGGTTGGTTTATTGTAATAGGGTGTCACCAGTAAACAGGCATCTGCACCGGCCTGTTTCGCACATCGTGTCAAACTAATCGCTTCAAGTGTGGAATTTGCTCCGGTTCCGGCAATTACCGGTACACGACCACCGACCAGCTCCACCACCTGTCGGATCACACCACAATGCTCCTCCTCCGGTAATGTTGCAGATTCACCAGTTGTCCCCATAGCAACAATAGCATCGGTACCATTTTCCAGATGAAATTCGACCAGGCGTGCCAGAGCCTCGGGATCCAGTTCAGTATCCGGAGCGATTCCGCTTTTCATCGGTGTGACCAGCGCCACCATGCTACCCTGGAACATTGATTTTCCTGTCATTTTTGGTTGGGAAACATCTGAGGACAATAGCGAAATTGGCTATCGCGCCAAACAATAAAGTGCTTAAAAATAGGGCGCATATGGTACTTGTATGGGAATAGCATGACAAGAACATTGATATTCGGCTTTTTTTGCCTTGAGCGCTTGCAGTCATCTGCACAAAGCTTCAAAATCCGGCTTTATATAATCCTTTCGCCTTCTTATTACTCTTAAATTCACTCAATATGTTACAACATCTGGTTCTTGTTGCTTTGGGGAAATATTCTCCCAGACTCGTTGAAGAGCTGACAAAAGCAATTCTTGATTGTAGCTGCAGCATCTCCGATTGCCGTATCAGCATTCTTAGCGATGAATGCACTTTATTGATGAAGATCTCCGGTACCTGGGACGCTGTCGCCAAATTTGAAGACAGCCTGCCCAATATGGCGACTCGCCTTGATTTGTCCATTAAATCAAACCGAACCCAGATGCCGAAAGCGAATTCTGGTCTTATGCCATATGCGATTGATGCAGTCTGCTCTGATCGACCTGGTGTGGTACATGATTTAGCCAAATTCATGGCCAATAATGAATTACAGATTCAGGATTTGTATACAAATACCTACCAGGCTGCCAATACCGGTACACAAATGTTTTCTGTTCATATGACTATCAATATCCCTGCCGATACAGCTATTTCGGTGGTGCGAAACGACTTCATGGATTTTTGTGACCGCCTGAACCTTGATGCTATTATGGAACCGGTTAAATAGTTTATTGAGTCCTTAAATGTACGCTCGTCGTTTATTAACAAAAAAGTAATTAAAAACTGATATGGCTAAAGCATCTATTGGTAAAAAACCAGATGATTTCACACTTCCTGCCACCGGAGAGAAAGACATCAGTCTTTCTGATTTGAAAGGTAAAAATGTCGTTATATATTTCTACCCAAAAGACAGCACCCCCGGTTGCACCAGAGAAGGACAGGATTTTCGTGACAATATCCGTAAATTTCGTTCTCGTAAAACGATTGTTCTTGGTGTTTCAAGAGACAGCATAAAATCACACGAAAACTTTAAAGAGAAGCAGGAGTTTCCTTTTGATCTGCTTTCTGATAAAGACGAAAAACTATGTAAACAGTTTGATGTAATCAAAGAAAAGAATATGTATGGAAAAAAACATATGGGTATTGAGCGTAGTACTTTTCTAATTGATGCTAAAGGTGTCCTGCGACAAGAATGGCGCAAGGTAAAAGTCGATGGACATGTTAATGAAGTTCTTGATGCTATAAAAAATCTCTAAAGAAAAAA
>JABHFC010000218.1 GCA_018676275.1 Gammaproteobacteria bacterium
AACCATGATGAGATAATTGCATTTATCAAGGTCCGGTTCCAGAAAGAAGGTACCACTTGTCAGTGCTGCAACCGGATGTAAACCGTTTCCACAATAAAATCCTGCACCGCCAGCGAAGCCATTAGGTGATCCGAAAGCGGCCATCCAGCTGAAGAATTGCGTATAGACATGGGCATCAAACATACATCCCATCAATTTTCTCGGATCGTCTTCTTTGATCTTTTTCAGCTTCTCGACGACTGTGTCTAAAGCCTCATCCCACGAAATGGGTTCCCATTGTGGATCGATTCCAATTCCCTTCTCCGGGTTTGTTCTCCTGAGTGGTGTTGTAACCCGATCAGGATTATAGAGTGCCTGTAATCCCGACCTGCCTTTGGAGCAAAGTCTGCCGTAATTTTGTGGGTTGTCGGGATCACCTTCAATGTTTACCAGCTTGTCGCCCTGCTTGTGCACTATAATGCCGCATGCGTTGTAGCACATGTAACATGTCGATTTGACAGTGGTCTGGGTATCGGTATTCGTAGACATAGCTCAAACTCCCCGGGTAATCCGATTTCATTACACAACTAATAACGACCTGATAATGATGTCACTGAGCAAAAATCTTCTCACTCACTCACATTCATTCGCCGCATTTTATTGGGCTAAATTTTCAACCACCGCCTACTGCAGGTACGACGATGATTTCCGTTAAACTCTTTTCCCCAATCTTTTGCTCAAGCACATCTCTATGGCCAAGATTGACGCCATCGACAATAATCAATGCATGGGTTGGCAGGCTACCATCAGCAGATTGTGTGTAGTAAGTAAAATTAAGTCCATATCTGCAAGCTAAATACTTCAGCACTCTGCCAACAGTGACATCCTCAAGCGCATCTAAATACAGGGTATCACTATGTATTGAATTCGGTGTTTCGCTCTGGTGAGAAGAAGATGCTCGTTTCGTTTTTATCCGTATCTCTTCTTCACTTTTTTCTACAATGGTCTGGATAATTCCCCAATATCTAATCTTCACTGAAGTTGCCATCATTGAATTGACAGGTTCATTATTAATCTTCCACCAGGGCTAAATAGTATTCGCTGTTCAGACAGGTTTTACGGTCATCTGTACAGGACTATATCATCTGTGTGGGTGACAAGATCTGCATTTAAGGGAACTTCCAAGGCATACAAGTTTTCCGGTTCAAGGATCCGATCACTCACAGTGCTACTCCGAGACGATTGATGAAAAACTCACTTAATTTGTGCCCCAGAACCACCGGCTCAGTGTAGATAGCTGACGACAGCTGTATCGACTCAACAGCACCTGTCCTTTGGGCCCGTTTCATAGTGATAATCAGAGGATATGCGAATAAAAGCATAGCATAGGAGGAGAATATTGTTAATTATATTATTAATGATTATACTGTACACTGTACACATTCAAAAAAACAGCTTTGTCGATTACAATTATAGTGAAACTTAAGCACATGTGATCTATAGAAGCTGTTTCGTTGCAAATGAGAACTATACTTATTGAAACAATTACCGGATTAGTTTCTGGTCTGGAAAAGAGAATCACCCCCCCGCCGGGGATTATAAATTGAAGAGGAGAGTAGCAATGGGTAGCGCAGAAAAAATTCAAGAAGATGTCAAAGCTGATCTACAGGCAAGCCAGGATACGGAACAGGTACGCGATAGTATGCGTGACTATATAGAGTGGTTGAAAGAAGAAGATGAAATCATCATTGTCACCGAAGAAGTCGATCCCCGCAATTTTGAATTATCTGCAATAGTGCAACATTGCGAGAATACCCATAACAAGGCTGTTTTGTTTGAGAATGTAAAAGGCTTTGATATGCCGGTGATATCAAATCTGTACGGAACGATACATCGATCGGCAATGGCCCTGGGTATTAAGCCCACGGATGAACAAATAGAACGATTTCAGGATGATCCACGAGGTAGCCCCGGATCCCTGGCCGGTATGTCAGGACGTAAGATGAATGGTTTTGCTATGGATCCCCGATCTCGTGCAGAGTTGATCCTGATTAAAGAGTTGTTACTTGATGCTGATAAGCGAGCTTACAACAAGGAAACACCTTATGTAATAGTTGACTCCGGACCCTGCCAGGACGTTGTGATAACTGAGAATATTGATGTGCTCGGTATGTTGCCGGTTGTCTGGCATGTAAAAGAAGATGCCAGTCCCTATATTACGCCTGGTGGTTTAGTGCAGAAGGATCCGGATAATGGTCTACTCAATATTGGGGTTCGTCGGCATATGGTTAGCGAAGAGCGCTACGATCCGGATCAGATAGGTGTGCAGATTGGTGCACAAACACCAGGTGGAAAGATCATTCAAAAATATCATGATAGAGGTGAGCCATGTCCTATGGCCATTTGCCTGGGACCCGATCCGGTTACACAGTTACTTTCCACCTATTCATCGCCACACTACTGGATGGACCCGCCCTACAGTGAATTTGATATGACAGGTGTGATTCGTGGCAAGTCCCTGGAATTAGTAAAATGTAAAACTATCGATCTTGAAGTGCCTGCGAATACTGCGATTGTGATTGAAGGTTTAGCGCCACCCCCTCCGAACAACAAGAAAGATGAAGGTCCGATGATGGAGTTCACCGATTATGCAGGGACTATTGTGGAGGCTATTCCCTATATGCAGGTGACCGCCATAACTTACAGAAATGATGCAGTTTTTCATACCTGTATGTCAGGTAATTCCGAGGAGCATCGGGTTGGTTGTATCTGGTCGTTCTTTGGCTATGAGCAAATGGGTCTGGAGCAGATCAAGAAACAGTTTCCGCACGTGGTGGATATCGGTATTACTGCGGGCTCCCATGGTTTCAGTGCCGTGGTCTCTATGAAAAAAACCTATGAAGGTGAAGACAGACAGGTACTGCAATATTTGCTGGCCACACAATACTTCAAGTTTGTCACCGTTGTTGACGATGATATCGATCCGCATAACAGTGAACACGTTGAGTGGGCAAAGGCAACGCGTACGGGTAGGCGGCCAGAGGACTATATAGTTTCACCGCAAATGCCGACCTGGGAGATGGATCCGGAAATAGACGAGCACTGGCGTGTTGCCAAGCTTGGCATTCTGGCAACTCGCGATATTGGTGAGACCTATACACAACCGGCACCGGCTGCAGAAATGATGGAGAAAATGAAGCCAATATTCGACAAATATAGTAAATAGGAATTGGTGATGACCAAAGCGGTGGCTGCTTAGTAAGCATGATTATTCTCTGTACTAGCAAATAGCATTTCGGTATTGCGAGGACAATGAAAAAAGCTGAAACATCAAAGTGGCAAATATCAGAGGAGCAGCGAGCGCTGCTACCGAGTGTATCCGGTAATGAAATTAACGGTCTTGGGGAAACTCAACACCGATTACCGGATATCGTCTACTGGCCAAATGACAGTGTTAACAATGCTGCTCAAACTCAATATGAGAACCTACCAAAGGCAAGTAAGCACCCGTATGGTCCCCTAGTTAATTTTATGCGCCAGCGAAGTGCTGGTACACCGATACGAAAAATCTATACCGATTTCGAAAACCGCGCCCCAAAACAACTGGATGATATAAGCAGTACCGTTGTTGATGACACGGCAGAGAACTGGACAGAAAAAGTCAAAGAATTTGTTTTGGAAAATGAAGGTAATCTTGTTGGCGTTACTGCGCTTAAATCCGAATGGTTTTATACATCGGAGGAAACTGTAGATTTACCCTGGGTCGTGGTAATAGGCGTGAGTATGGATTATGAAAAAATGCAGCACGTCCCTCCAACTGATGAAGATCTGCAATCTGCTATAGAAGTCGGCGAAAAATATAACCAGGTCGATCGTGCTGCGGGGAAACTGGCGAACTGGATTCGCGCCCAGGGCTGGGATGCTGAAAATCAGGGCGGTCCCAATTCGGGCAAGATGTTACTGACACCCGCCGCGCTGGCCTGTGGATTCGGTGAGCTTGGCAAACACGGCTCTATCATTAACCGGGAATTTGGATCGATAATCCGTTTATCCTGCGTTCGCACCTCATTACCCCTGGTGGCGGACGATGTCGACATATTTGGCGCTGATGATTTTTGCACACAATGTCAGGTTTGTTCCAATGCTTGCCCGGTGGATGCGATTGCTTCTGACAAGCAGATGGTACGGGGTGAGGAAAAATGGTATGTCAATTTTGACAAGTGTGTACCTTACTTCAACGAGAATTATGCCTGTGCCATCTGTATATCGGTTTGTCCCTGGAGCCGACCTGGTGTTGCACCAAAGATGGCAGAAAAAATGACCAGGCGTAAAGCTAGAAAGGAACAACAATAATGAACTTAAACACTTAAACAGAAGTTATATAGATATTGACATTTACCAGGCGTAAATTTCTGACTACTCTGACGGCAGGCACAAGCCCAGGTCCGGACATCAATTTGGTAATCGGGGACAATAAATTGCGAAGTCTTATGAATTGAGGAGAGTCAAAGTGAGTAGATTGAAATCGATTTTTTATGGCTGGTGGAT
>JABHFC010000219.1 GCA_018676275.1 Gammaproteobacteria bacterium
AAGACGAATTGGTAACCCTTTTATCTGGAGCCCAAGTAACAAACAGGAAACGGTCTTACGTATTGACTGGGAGGAGCACATGGACATGATTGCGATGGGTGAAGTGAACAGGCTAAGTTCCAGACAGGGAAAATACCTGCAAATTCGCCCGAAAGCGGCCAACGCTAGTGCATTGTCTCAAACCAATATGGAAAATGGTGAAATTGGTATGACATTACCCAGAGGGTTTTATTTGCGCACAAACTTTACTCAGATTTTACTAAATGAACAGTAATAGGATTGACCTGTTCCTATTTGAACTCTAGATTTGTTTTCTCAATCACATAAGTAATAATCAGGAAGCCTTATGTTCTCCGCCTGCAAACTTAACATTGCAATTCATGTCTCAAATTAACCGAAAATTTTGTGTTGCGCCTATGATGACCCATACGGATCGTCATTTTCGTTACTTTCTTCGTCTGATTTCAAAACATGTGATGCTTTACACGGAAATGCTGACCACCGGGGCTTTGATCCATGGAGACAAGGATTATTTTCTCGCCTATAACCAGGATGAACACCCCCTCGCCTTACAACTGGGTGGCAGCGATCCAGATCAGTTACAACAATGTACTGTTATGGCTGAGAACGCAGGCTACGACGAGGTAAACCTGAATGTTGGCTGTCCAAGCGACCGAGTACAATCTGGTATGTTTGGCGCATGTTTAATGGCTCATCCCTCTCTTGTTGCCGAATGCGTCGAAGCAATGCAAACAAAAGCCAGTATTCCTGTTACCGTCAAAAGTCGTATTGGAATTGACGATAATGATAGCTACGAAGAACTCGTTAATTTTATTCAGCTGGTCAGTAACGCTGGCTGTAAAACATTTTTTATTCATGCCCGCAAAGCCTGGTTAAAAGGATTAAGCCCTCGCCAAAACAGGGAACTACCTCCTTTAAAGTATGAGACTGTATACGCCATTAAAAAAGACTTTCCAGATCTTGAAATTATTATTAACGGTGGTATTACCACAGTGAGTCAATGTATTGACCATTTGCAACACGTTGATGGCGTTATGCTGGGAAGAGCTGTCTGTCATAACCCTTATTTACTTTCTACAGTTGATAAAGAAATTTATCAACAATCAGGAACTGTTAGTTCAAGACACGAAATACTACAACAATACATCGGATATATTGAATCACAACTCGCACAAGGCATTTACCTGAGTCATATGTCGCGTCATATTCTTGGCTTGTTCCAGGGACAACAAGGTGCGCGTGCATACCGGCGTTTGCTCAGCGAACAGGCCCACAAACCCGGCGCTGACATACAGGTAATTAAACAAGCCATGCAACTAGTGAAAGCTGCTTAATTGGAATTTAATTAGCTAACAGACCAACTACTCCTCTATGGTTTCATTATCTCAATAGCTAAATTAATTCTTTAGTTATGGAATGAAGATAGCTCCGATAACAAGCTGTTTTGTAATATTATTTACTTAACGCGACATCTTTCACATTTTCTGTTGATGCTAAAACTTGGTTTTTTGATGTTCCTATGTGATCATTCCTGTCGTTTTTATATAACCCATTTTTAAGGATACTCAAATGAAATCTATCTGGTTGGTCTTTATTGTCTCCCTTGGTCTGAACACCGGCATTGTTCATGCGGAAAAACAACCCGCTTCGGAAAAAGAAAAATTCAGCTATGCCGTTGGCGTACAATTAGCGCAGAACATTGTCCGTCAGGATATTCAACTGGATGTTGACTCGTTCTTGCAGGCGGTCCGTGACATTATCACATCTAGTCCACTTAAGGTGAGTGTCGAAGAGATGCAACAAGCCCTCGTAAATTATCGTGATAAAGAGTTAAAAAAACAGGATGAAATGGGTAAAACCAACAAGACCGAAGGTGAAAAGTTTCTTGCTGAAAATAAAAACAAGGAAGGTGTAGTTAGCATTCCAGGTGGCCTTCAGTACAAAGTCATCACAAAGGGTGACGGTAAAAAACCAACAGCAGATGATGAGGTGATTGTTCATTATCGTGGCACCCTGCTCAACGGCAAGGAATTTGACAGTTCCTATAGCCGTGGAGAGCCATTGGCCTTAAAACTGAAAGGTGTGATCAAAGGCTGGCAAATAGCATTGCCAATGATGCAGACAGGTGCTAAGTGGCAGCTTTATGTCCCTCCTGAACTGGCCTATGGCGCACAGGCAGCAGGACCTGATATTGGTCCAAATTCCACACTTATATTCGATATTGAATTAATTTCGATTAAATAATATTTAAATAAGACCGGCATTGTAGAGGAGGAATTCTCTTTGATGCCGGGTTCTTATGAGTTTAGTACAGTATAACTGGGCTGCGTGATGATTTTAAACCAGCCCGCCATTCACGTTTATCACTTCCCCACTAAGGTATGTCGCTTCGTCTGAGGCCAGATAAACCGCTGCATTGGCGACATCTTCTGCCAGTCCAAATCGCTGCATCGGAATTTCCTTAATACGTGCCTGATAATATTCTTTTTCCATAATATCATCGGCAAATGCGGTTTGTATCCAGCCCGGTGCTAAAATGTTAACTCGCACTTCAGGGGCACAGGTCCTAGCAAGCGATTTACTAAATCCCAGCACACCTGCCTTCACAGCAGCAAACATCTGCGGATTTCGTCCTGTAAAACCATGAATGGCCAGATCCCAGGACATATTAATGATGGTACCTGTACCTCTCGCCTGCATACAAGGTAGGACCGACCAGCAGCAATTCATTGTTCCCAATAAATCTACCGCTATTAAATTCTCCAATTTCTGTTGATCATCAGCACTGGCATTAGCGCCAGTGAGGATGTCAGCTCCTGCATTATTTACCCAGATATCAATCGCCCCCAGAATGGTCTGAGATTCTGCTAGTAGTCTGTTTATTCCATCCTGACTGGAAATATCTGCCTGAATCGCGCTTGCCTTACCACCTTTTGCCCTGATTTCTTCCACAACTTTCCGGGCGCTCTGTTCACTTTTATTGTAGTTGACGATAACGTGAGCCCCTTCCCTGGCAAAACTGCTGGCGATCCCCTGGCCAATACCACTGCTTGCACCAGTAATAACGGCCGTTTTCCCCTGTAGACGTGACATAAGCTTTTCCAAATACAATATGAAATGATATTTTACACAAATTGAAATTCAATAGTCCTATGAAACCAGCTATTTCAGTCATTATCCCAAACTTTAACAGGCGCCATTTTATTGGACGGGCGCTTGATTCCGTATTGTCACAAACATTACCAGCCCTGGAAATAATAGTCGTTGACGACGGTTCCACTGATCAAAGCCTTGAGTTTATAAAGAAGACGTATCCCGGCATTCGTCTTCTGAGGCAGGAACATAAAGGAGTCAGTGCTGCCCGTAATCTCGGGATCAAGCTAGCTAAAGGTGCATGGATTGCTCTGCTGGATTCAGACGATGCATGGTTTAAAGAAAAGCTGTCGCTGCAATACAAAGCGGTGGAGCAAAATAAAACTTATAAAATAGTTCATACTAATGAGATCTGGATGCGAAATAATTCGCCTCTGAAGCAAATGAAAAAACACCGAAAATATGGCGGACACATCTACCAGCATTGTTTGCCTTTATGTGCAATGTCTCCTTCATCTATTATGATTCACCAGGATGTGTTTGATGATGTTGGTTTCTTTGATGAAGAACTGCCTGTCTGTGAAGATTATGATTTATGGTTACGTATCTGTAGCCGTTATCCTGTCTTGTTTCTCGAACAGGCTTTAATTACCAAACATGGGGGGCATGATGATCAACTTTCACAACAATACTGGGGTATGGACAGGTATCGTATTCGAGCTCTGGCAAAAATCCTGAAGACGACAAACTTGAATTCTGCTGACCATAAAGCAACTGTAGAAATGATGCTGAATAAAATTGAGCTTTTTCTTAAAGGAGCTAAAAAACACGGGAACAATGAGTTCTGCCATGAATTTGAAACATTACAAAGCAATTTTATTTCAGCTCCTGTCACTGACTTACAGAACTAAACATTATTTCCAAAAATGATTCATTTTATTTGTGCACTAAAATGCGAGGCTTCGCCGCTAATTGAACATTATCAATTAAAGCATATTCAGAAAGCTGTGTTGTTTAATATCTATATGAATAACGAAAATGGGGTTTCGTTAACAATTACAGGTGTCGGTAAACTTGCTGCTGCCATGGCAACCACCTACACATATACCTTTCTTCAATGTGAAGCTGACGATGTCTGGATAAACATGGGTGTCGCCGGTCACGCTACTCATAATATTGGCGATATTTATATAGCTAATCGTATAGAAGATGTCAGCAACACATCTACCTGGTATCCACAATTGGTCATAGACACCAGTATCCCTACAGCAGGTTTGCAAAGTCTGGATCAGCCATCAACAGAATATAATAATAGTATGTATGACATGGAAGCCGCCGGTTTTATTTTCAGCGCAAGTCGTTTCGCCACCTCGGAATTAAGCCATAGCATTAAGGTGATCTCTGATAATCAGCTTTCACCTACAGACAGACTTTCTGCCCGGGTGATAAGCAAACTAATTGATACTGCCAAAGAACCAATTGTAATGTTTGCATCTCAACTGGAAACTCTTTCACAGGAACTGAGTTCTGATTTAGATATATCTGATGATTTCCAATTGTTCACAACAAAATGGCACTTTACTCAATATCAGCAAAATGAACTGAATAAGTTGCTACATCGACACCATCTGCTTGCTCCGGCAAAAGCTCCGATTAAATCAATTAACAGTTCTTGTAATAAAGCCAAAGAAGTCCTGGATAGCTTACGAACATCCCTGGATAACATACCATTTAATTTGACCAAGCAAGATGTTTGAAACTATTTACATCGAAGAAGGTGCTAAAGATTTACCGTTGACTCAGGAGATATTAGAAAGATTTCCCAATGCGACACAAATCCCGTGTCATCGTTACACGGAAATATTCAATCGTAAGGCACAAAATTTTCGACTGCAAAAGCTTAAACCGGCATTAATTCTGGCGAATAAATTTGATAAGTTTATATTACCCACGCCTGAAGGATATGGTATTGG
>JABHFC010000220.1 GCA_018676275.1 Gammaproteobacteria bacterium
CCTTTCGCGTCCATCAATACGCAGGCACAGTCATTGGCTTCGCGCACCAGCGATGAAAATGCAGTGCGGACCAGTGTGGTCGCCATCTCATCGACGATGGCAATCAATCTACCCCACAGAATTTCCAGGCTTATTGGATCATAGGCGCTCACGATGCGGCCCCTTTCAACTCGATAATTAAATTGAGGTAAGGATCAACCCTGACACTATCCCCGGGACCAAGAACCGTAGTGGATTCTCGTTGCTCGACAATAGCGGGTCCACTAAATTCTGCACCGGGATAAAGTTTGTAGTGATCGTAAACCGACGCCGCCAGGAAATCTTCCACATCCGGATAGTAAACCTGTCGACTTCCCTTAAGCGCCGCGTCTAAATTCTGAACTTCAGAAGTGTGGACATTCATTTCAGCTTCAGGAGCTGGGCCACTGGCCGTCAACCGCCAGTTCACAGCCTCAACTGGCACATCGCTCACCTTGCGATCAAACAGCGCTTCGTAGGTTTGATAAAAACTGTTTCTTAGTTCATCAACAGTTGATGCACTTAACTTGCCGTTCGGAACCGGGACTTCGATCTCATAGCCTTGCCCGGCGTAGCGCATATCTGCAGTTTGGGTGAAAAAGACATCTTCAGGTGCAATGCCTGCTTCCTGCAAGGTGGCCAGACCCTTCTCTTTCATCTCTTCGTACATCACAGCCAATTTCGACCAATCGATATTTTCCAGTCGGGTGATGTAGCTACGGACAAAATCAACCGCCGGAGGCGCGGTCAGTAGTCCGACCGCGGACATCACGCCAGCAGCCAATGGAGAGACGATGATGTTGACATAAAGTCGTTTGGCGACGCCGCGAACGTGCACCGGCCCGGCCCCGCCGAAAGCAACCATGGCATAGTTTCGGGGGTCTTTGCCATGTTCAGCTACGTGGATTTTAGCGGCGGTGGCCATGTTCTGGTTGACGATCTCGTGGATACCTCGAGCCGCTTCCAGAGTTGAGATGCCGAGGGGTTTGGCAATTTTGTCATGAATGGCCTTCTCAGCAGCCTCTTTATCCAGCACCATCGTGCCGCCCAAAAAGTAATCGGGATCCAGAAAGCCCAGTACCAGATCCGCATCGGTAACGGTGGGTTCTGTGCCATCCCGTCCGTAACAGGTCGGGCCGGGCACGGCACCGGCGCTTTTAGGGCCGACCTTCAATAAACCCATGTCATCGATGTAGGCTATGCTGCCACCGCCTGCGCCAATCTCAATCATATCGATTACTGATATTTTAATGGGCAAGCCACTGCCTTTCTTGAAACGATGCACCCGGGCTACTTCGAAATCCGTTGTCCTGGTTGGTTGGCCTTCATCAATTATGCAGGCTTTGGCCGTAGTACCACCCATGTCAAAAGAGATCAGATTTTGAAGGTCAACATGTTGTCCATAAAAAACCGCCGCCAGAGCTCCGGCGGCCGGTCCTGATTCAGTCAGCTTGATAGGAAACTCCCTGGCGGTATTGGCAGTAACAATGCCACCATTGGACTGCATCAAAAACAATTCTCCCTTGATGCCTAAATCAGCCAGACCATCAGCCAGTTTTCTAAAATGACGATCCGTTAAGGGCTGCACATAAGCATTGGCAACCGTGGTTGAGGTACGTTCGTATTCCCGAATCTCCGGGATGACGTCAGACGATAAGGTAACGCTAACATCGGGCATTCGTTTGCGTACCATCTCGCCAATACGTCGCTCATGGGCAGAATTGATATAGGCGTGCATCAGGCAAATGGCAATAGACTCTATTTTTTCCTCTATAAGCTGATCGATACGACTGTGTACTTCTTCCTCGTCAAGCGCTTCCAGCACCGAACCGTCTTTAAGAATACGCTCCGTCACTTCCATTCGTAGATTACGCGGCACAAAGGGCTCAGGCATGCGCAGAAACAAGTCGTAGATGTCATACCTTGCTTCGCGACCAAGTTCAAGAATGTCACGAAAACCTTTGCTGGTAATCAAGGCTGTATGAGCCCCTTTTCGTTCGATGAGGGCGTTGGTGATAAGCGTTGTGCCACCAGTCACGGCTTTGCTCACAGCTGCTGGGGGCACAGCATTGTTTTCCAGCAGAGTCTTGACGCCGCTTAGTACACCAAGGGACGGATCCTCGGGCGTTGTCAGCACTTTGGCAATGCCTATCTCGCTGGTCTCTTCATTAATGACTACCGAATCGGTAAAAGTGCCACCAACGTCGAATCCAATTCTATAGCTCGTCATCTTATCGAAGCTCTCCGAATTATCAGAAAGTTAGTAAACCGGTTTATCCAAACTATACATTATATAAAGACAATGCCCTTATATTAATGTGTGATCTTATATTGGACTGCAGCATAAATCTTAGACTCAGCTAAGCTACTAAGCGGATCGACTTTAATGAACCAATGCTGATGTTCTGGTCAAAGTGTTATGCTCGACCATCATTCAACTTCAGCAGGACAGGGGGAATTTTCATGCTAACAAGATTACTCACACTATTGTGGCTTTGTTTGATAACTACATCAGCAAGTGCCGTGAGTTTTGGAGATGAAGCTCCGAGCTGGAGTGGGACGGACTTGAATAGTGGCTCGCAAATTGAATTCCCTTCTGTACTGGCTAATAAGCCAGCGGTACTTGTGTTTTGGGCAACCTGGTGTCCATATTGCAAAGCATTTATGCCTTACGTCAAAGAAATACAGGCCGACTACGAAAAACATGGTGTTCAAGTTATTTCATTTAATGCCCTCGAACGAGGTAAGGGAGATCCGAAAGCCTATGTAGATTCCCTGAACTTCCCTTTTATTGCTATTGCAGATGCTGATGGCATAGCTGAAGATTACAAGGTCAAGTTTATTCCAGGCTTATTAATTACAGATGGCAACGGTAAGATTGTTTATCGTCGAAAAAGCACTGACCTTCCTGCGGGTAAAACAGTATCCGAACAATGGGCTAATGAGGTTAGAAAAGTTTTAGATATTCTGCTTGAATAATATTGTTAATCAATAAGGCATCATTCATTAAACAGACCAGTAAAGCGACTCAAAGTAGCCAATCCGTAAGTAGCTTGCTCACTTGACCCTGTTTCTCCAATGGAGAGAGAAGTGCGTATTCGAGATCTACCTATAAGGCCTGAGAAAATCCTGCGAGATTTGGGTAAACTTTAATTATTATTCCCTGGAGGTAACTATCATGAAACTAGCCGTCATTATGCCCGGAGCTGTGTCATCTGGTGCTGAAGAAGAAATCAAAGGTCTGGTATCAGCAAATACAGAAGTTATGGTTCTCGGCGCTGCCAACGGCCTGCTTGCCGTTGCCGGTGATATTGATCTGAAAGGACCTGAAGCAGCTATGCTAGCCTTGCAGGCCGAAGCAAATGGTTGCGATGCCATTGTGCTGGACGGTATGTGCGATTTTGGTCTACCCATTGTTCGCGGCGCGGTTAGTATTCCTGTAGTCGGTGCCGCCACTGCCACCTACAACCTGGTTTATCAACTGGCCCGAAGTTTTGGTGTGGTATCCATCAATGCTGAAATGAACCCGATGTTTTTACGTGCCATTCGTGAGTGTGGTTGTGAAGAACGTATGACCTCTATTCGTAGTTTAGAACGCTCCCTGAAACTGACTGCAGAAGGTGCCGATATCCCCTACTCCCCAGAGGATTGGGAAGCGGAATTAATAAAGGCTGCGCGACCGCAGGTCGAACAGGAAGATGCTCAATGTATTGTTGTCGCTTGCGCCTCGATTTTTGGATTACTACCCAAAGGTGCCATCGAACGTATGGAAAAAGAGTTGGGTGTGATCATTGTTGATCCACAACCCATTGCTATCAAAACTGCAGAAATGCTGGCCAGCTTGAAACTGTCACATAGCAAGATCGAATACCCGACAATCGATCCCGCTTCTTTTGATCATTTTATTAAAGCTAAATCCGATTTGCGCAAAAGTGCCTGAAGAATTAGTCGACCCCTACTACAGGTGTTTATGAGTAGCATCAATAGTTTTGATAAGCTTCCAGCAATAATGTTTCAATAACTTTTTTGCTTTTGCTCTTAATTCCAGCAAACGGTATTTTGCTTTCAGGACTTATCATGAAGTAATGATCGCTGTCGTTCTTAACACGAAACTTTTCCTTAAACTCGACACCATCCGTCACACTTGAATCTTTAACAGTTTCTCTGAATTCTTTTGCTAAATTTTTAAATTCGTTTTTCTCCCTGTTTGAGAGGCGATCGAATGAGACAAGATCTACCATTTATGCTGCTCCAGCTAGTTGAGGAATATTTTTATCTATGTCCGCCTGTTCTGCTTTCCTGAAACGTATACGCGTCTTAATTGCTGAACGACAGGCTGCATGCAGGTAACAAGTCTGCTCCCCCATATCCAGTAACTTTTGTGTTGCAGCAGCGTCCTCTTCAGTTCCTATAAATACGTGAGTATCTACAGCAGCGCTTTCAGATTCATCATCTACAGATGGAAGAGAAAAAGTCATGTCCTGCACAACCTGGTAGGAATTCATCTTTTGCTTGACCACCGCTGCATAGCGCCCTAGCTGAGTCATAAAACAAAAGCTTAAACCTGCTGAAAAATAGGCAAGACCGGAAGGTGCACGACCCTGGCCTCCGACCAGCTCGGAATCGTCACTAAGGAATCTAAATACAGAACCGATTGGCTGGAAACAGGCTACATGGATATCTTTAAGTCCGTCACTACGCAAAGTACCGACACCACGTACGTGAACTTTTCGCTTTTGCACATCTGACAAACCAACTTTGCCAGTTGCTCTTTCCGTACCCAGTATTTCACCACCCAGGCTGTCCACGTTCGCCAGTTTCCCCATGCGCTCGTCTTTAAAACTGTCATTGTCATCAGGACATGCTTGCTTAAAGGCAGCGCTCGGATCAGCGGTCTGTTCACTCGGACTGATTGCAACACCCGTTACTGGAATTTGCTTATCATTCATGTTCAGCGAAAACACGCTGTCTTTAGCCGCGCGCAAATACACATCAGCAGGACTGCTAGCTACAGCTTTATAAGCCAGGCTTTGTAGTGTTTCGTCATCTGCTTCGGCATTGGCTTTAAAAGTTACTTCAACCGGTAAGGCATCACTGCTCATGGTTCCGCGTATCAATGAGCCTTCCATCGTGTATACGTTATCCACCATCACTTCCAGTGAATGCAGCTTAATCCCCTCCTTCTTTACATGACTCAGGTATTCAGACATATAAGAAGAAACAAGGCCGGCTGTAAAAAAGCCTAATGGGAATGAAGCCAGGTCAGTACCATTCAGCCATGGGCCTTCATCGCAGACCATTCGCCATGTAGTATTAGTGGATTCGTAGTGCAGTACACATTCTTTTTGCATACCACTAAGCGCACGTGTCGCAGCGCGAACAGAAATTTTGTTGGTCTTAATCGGTGCCTTCAGCGGGAAGTCGCCACCAGCAGCTACTTTGTATATCAGCGGATAAGAACTTGATTCGATACTGTCCAAGGTATATTCCCCTCTATTTATAAGAACTTGCACGGTATCTGGTGGCTATAAATCAGAGCACCTATAATGCCGTAGTGGATACAGACATTTTCTATAAAGTATTACAGGCGAGCAATTACCGATCGGTAATGAACAGGCTTTTATGGAACAATTATCGGAATGAATGACTTTAAAACTGCCCCTATCGGTGACCGTCTGAAACACTGGCGCACTCAGCGTCAGGTAAGCCAGCTCGACCTCTCACTCGAATGCGATACTTCTTCGCGTCATATCAGCTTCATCGAAACCGGTAAGGCTCATCCAACCAGAGAGTTAGTAATTACCCTGGCAGAAGTACTGGATATCCCTGTCAGTGCCCGCAACAATATTTTGATTGCCGCGGGCTATGCGCCGCAATACGACAGTACAGGCCTTGATCCCGATGAAATGAAGCTGGTTCAGGAAGTACTGGAAACTTTGGTCAGGCAAAATGGTAACAAGCCCAGCGTGGTAATTAATCGTCGATGGGAAATTGTCTACAGTAATAATGTCTTTATTCGATTTTGTCAGCATTTTATTGGCGACAGGACTTTACTTGAACAACAGCCACTTAATCTGCTGAGACTGGTACTTCATCCGCAGGGCTTGATCAGCGCCTGCGATATTCAATCTCAATTATTCCAGACCTTTATGAGCCGTGCTCGCCGGGACATGACGGTAATAGATGATGACAGTGAACTGGAAAACTTAATGCTGGAAATGAACGAATACAAACCAGTGGAACTGGACGAAGACTATATGATCCCCCCGCAATTGTTGACGCCTGTTTCTCTCAAACGCGATGACGATGAAATACACCTACTCGCCTTAACTGCAACTTTGGGCGAACCAATCAACATAACTCTACGCGAACTACAGCTTGAATTTTGTATTCCCGCCGATGATGCCAGTGAGCAATTCCTGAACATGCTGGAACAGCAATAATAAATATATTTAATGGAACAGTTAAATATTCATCCGGAATTAAATACCGAACTGCTCAATTTCAAATTACCTGAGAAACTGGGCTTTGGAAATATTATGGCGCCTGTCATGTTCAAGGCTGACTATAACAATGGGAACTGGGAATCAGGACAACTTCTACCTTACGCAGCTATAAGTCTGGACCCGGCATCCAAGGTGTTTCATTTTGCTCAAATATTGTTTGAAGGACTGAAGGCATACAAGGTTGAGACTGTTCATCCGGTTTTATTCAGACCAGAAGAAAACTGGCAACGTCTAAACAGGTCTGCACAACGAATGCTGATGCCTGAATTACCCCAGAAATTGTTTATGCAGGCTTTATGTTCAGTCACAGCGTTTTGCCAGGATTTGATTCCTGCCAAACCGCTGCATTCACTCTACCTGAGACCTTTTATGATAGGTACACAGGCATCCTTGAGTCTGTCAGCATCCGATACCTTTAGCTTTTATGTTATCGCCAGCCCCTCAGGACCTTTCAAATCAAGCCCGCTGAAGGTTTTTATTGAACGTGATAACACACGAGCAGCTGTAGGCGGAACCGGACATGTAAAAGTTAGCGGTAATTATGGTGCCGCTCTATCTTCAACCTCCAACGCAATGAATAAGGGCTATGACCAGCCTTTATGGCTGGATGCTGTTGAACATCGGTTTATAGAAGAACTGTCTATAATGAATTTCTTTGCAGTTGTTGATAAGGAAATAGTTACACCGAAATTAACCGACACTATATTGCCCGGTGTAACGCGTGATTCAATCATTCGTCTTGCGAAAGAAGACGGGGTTGTAGTGCATGAACAAGCAATGGACATTGACGATTTACTGTTTTCTATCAAGTCCGGTTCATGCACTGAATTATTCGCCTGTGGCACCGCAGCGATTGTGACGCCAATATCAGTTCTTGCTGATAAAGATGATCAAAAATACGAATTACCGACTTTGGATGATCCTGTAGCTTTACGTTTAAGAAAAAGGCTACTTGATATCCAGCAAGGCCAGACTGAGGATACATTTGGCTGGCTATGTCCCGTGCCAAAACAGGATTGGCAGATTGGTGATTAGTCCATGATCAATGTAAAGTGTAAGCGCTTATAATCATTCCTATAATCTAATATTGAAGGGCTACGATGGAACACATTAACAGTGCAGAAGCAATTGTAAAATCACTTATCGCGCATAAGGTCGATACTGTATTCGGTTTACCCGGGGCGCAAACTTATGCGCTAATAGAAGCACTACGTCAGCACAAGGACGAGGTTAAATTTATTAGTAGTCGTCACGAACAGGGCTGTGCGTATATGGCTTTTGGCTACGCAAAATCAACCGGAAAAGAAGGTGTTTATGCCGTCGTGCCCGGCCCGGGAGTCCTTAATACTACTGCGGCCCTGTGCACTGCTCACAACGCCCCGGTACTTTGCCTGACCGGCCAGATCCCAAGCAATTTTATTGGAGCAGGTCACGGTGCGCTACATGAGTTACCGGATCAATTAGCCACACTGGGCACACTGACAAAATGGGCCGCAAGGATCAACCACCCAGGCGAAGTCCCTTCTATTATGTCCGAGGCCTTCAAGTATCTGCGCAGCGGACGGATTCAACCTGTTGCTATCGAAGTCCCTGCAGATGTATTCGCGACACGTGGTACCGTGGATATGGATTACCCGGATCTACCGATACCTGTTTTAAACCCTGATCCCGAAAAAATTAAAAGTGCAGCTGAATATATCAAGAATGCAAAGAAGCCTATGATCATGGTAGGTAGCGGTGCAGTTGATGCGGGGGAGGAAGTACTTGAATTGGCCAAGTTGATCCAGGCTCCGGTGACGACCTTTCGCGGTGGACGTGGCATTGTCAGCGATGACTCACCTTATGGGTTCACTTGTGCCGGTGGCTATAAAATGTGGGCGGACACAGACCTGATGATTGGCATTGGTTCCCGACTGGAATTACCGGCATTTCGCTGGCAACAGGGTAAACCAACGAACAATTTGATCCGTATTGACATTGATCCAACGCAAATGACCCGCATTAATGCTGAAGTTGCTATTGTTGCTGACGCAAAGACTGCTACCCGTGAATTACTGGAAGAAGTAAAAAAGTGCATCACTAAGGTTCCTTCAAGAGAAGAGGAATTCAAGCTGGTAAAAGCACAGGTGCTGGAGGAAATACAGGAAATACAACCACAGATGTCCTACCTGAACGTGATTCGCGAAGTGCTACCCCGTGATGGTTTTCTGGTTGAGGAAATCTCGCAAGTTGGCTTCACCTCATGGTTTGGTTTTCCAATTTATGAACCGAGAAAACTTGTTACCAGTGGTTTCCAGGGCAATCTGGGTCATGGTTTTCAAACTGCTCTCGGGGTCAAGGTCGGTAACCCGGATAAAGCAGTTATCTCACTGGCAGGAGATGGCGGCATCATGTTTGGTATCCAGGAGTTGGCCAGTGCCGTGCAGCATCAGATTGGTCTCGTCACGATCATTTTCAATAATAATGCCTTTGGCAATGTTCGCCGTGATCAGATTAATCTGTTTGACGGCAATGATTATGCCTCCGAGCTGATAAACCCGGATTTCGTCAAACTGGCAGAGAGCTTCGGTGCTACGGCTTACCGGGTGAAGACACCGGCAGAATTGAAAGTGACCTTGGAAAAGGCTTTGTCAGAGAAAGGACCACAGGTCATCGAAGTACCAATTGAGCGCGGTTCAGAAACTTCTCCGTGGAAATATATAATGCCGACAGGTTACTAGGGCTACGAAGAATCCCTGTTAATTTAGTTAGCCTGCGCTTATGAAGCGGCAAGTTCAACAAGTTGATCGTAAATCTTGCGCTCAATACCTACACCGGTCTTGTCGATGACCAAAGCCTCAACGATCGGAATACCGTACTGACGACATTCGGCGAAAAACTTTTCACCGGAGTCGCCCGGCAGGGCAACCTGTTTAACACCGGGGCGAGGTTTTGAATTTCTGACATTGCTCACCAGCTGAGACACATCGTCGAGAAACTGTTCTTCGGATACAAACAAG
>JABHFC010000221.1 GCA_018676275.1 Gammaproteobacteria bacterium
CATGCGGGTACAATCGCAACAATTGCTGATAATTCAGCGGGTTATGCTGCCTTCTCGCTGATGCAAGCGACCTCGTCTGTATTGACAGTCGAATTTAAAGTTAATTTACTCAGCCCGGGACAGGGCGACTTCCTCCTTGCGAAAGCCAGAGTTATAAAGAGTGGTCATACACTAAAAATTTGCCAGGCAGAGGTTTTTAGCGAAATAGAAGGGAAACAATCACTTTGTGCTATCGCCATAATATCCCTGATGGAGCTAGAAAATCGTTCTGATCAAAAGAATTAATGAAAACATTATAAATATTTTAATAATCAATTAGTAATAAGGCTTAATTAAACAAATAAATTAAGAGTTAACTGAGGTTAAAATCAAATGAGTACAGGCCAAAGAGGGAGATTTTTTCGATAATCATGAGCAAAAAAGAGATGTATGATGTCAATTGTGTGCGCTGTCCACGTCTGGCTAGCCACCTGAAAAGTGTTCGTGATTCCTATCCCGACTATCATGGGCTCCCTGTTGCTCCCTTTGGTGCCAATAAGCCTGGCTTGTTAATAGTAGGTCTTGCGCCGGGAATGCACGGGGCGAACGCAACAGGCAGGCCTTTTACGGGTGATCACGCAGGGATTCTTCTTTACAAGGCCCTGTATAAGTACGGGTTTAGTAATCAGGAGCAGGCGACAGAGGCAGAGGATGGCTTGAAATTGGAGAATTGTCGTATTACTAACGCCGTAAAGTGCTTGCCTCCGGAAAACAAACCAACTGGGGCTGAAGTAAATACCTGTAATAGCTTCCTTGTTAAAGAAATCGAGAGCCTTGGCAAACAGTTCGTCATTTTGGCGCTGGGGGGAATAGCCCACAAAGCGGTCTTAAAAGCACTATCGCTTAAAAATAAAGACCATGATTTCGGGCATGGAGCTCTCCATCAGATTAGCAAAAATAAGTGGCTATTAGATTCCTATCATTGCAGTCGCTATAACACCCAGACACGCCGATTGACCGAGGACATGTTCTTCGAAGTATTCAATAAAGCACATGAACTAGTAAATACAACTATTTGAATAACAAGTAATAGTTTTGAATATTTTTGATCCTTCATCGTTTCTGAAATCCTTGACCCCTAAACCGGGGGTTTATCAAATGCTTGATGCGGATTCGACTGTAATTTATGTCGGAAAGGCTCGTAATTTGAAAAATCGAGTCAGTAGTTATTTCGGTAAAAAGCAGGATTCCGCGAAAACTCGTGCTTTGGTTGCTCAAATACAGGGGATTCAAGTCACGGTCACGCACACCGAAGGCGAAGCCCTGTTGCTTGAAAATAATCTAATCAAGGAACTTAAACCTCGCTACAACATAGTATTCCGTGATGATAAGAGTTATCCCTATCTCTATCTTTCTTCAGATCAGGACTATCCGCGTTTAAGTTTCTATAGAGGAGCCAGGCGGGGCAAAGGACGTTTTTTCGGGCCCTATCCAAGCGCTGGTAGCGCCCGTAGGGCGTTGAATTTGGTGCAAAAATTGTTTCAATTGCGACAATGTGATGAGAGTTTTTTTAAAAATCGTTCTCGCCCCTGTCTGCAGTTTCAGATCAAACGATGCACAGCGCCGTGCGTGGATTACATAAGCGAGGAAGATTATGCCGATGATATGAAATATGCCGTTATGTTTCTGGAAGGTAAAAATGAAGAGGTCATGGATGCGCTTTTAACCCCTATGCAAAATGCGGCAGATAAGCTTGAATATGAGCGAGCAGCGCATTATCGTGACCAGATTAGCAATCTACGAAAAGTACAGGAACAACAACATGTTACGGCACCCAGGGGAGAGATGGATATCATCGCCTGCAGCATGTATTCAGGTATGGCCTGTGTTCAGATATTCTATATCAGAGGAGGTTTGAGTCTTGGAAATAAGTCTTTTTTTCCGCGACATGGCAAAGGAGAGCAGCCGGAAGGCATTGTCACTGCCTTTATATCCCAGTATTACCTGTCTGGTCGCTCAGACAGGCAGAGTCCACCGACAATACTGGTCAGTCATGAGGTAGAGGATGTGGACATGTTTGAGCTGGTATTGTCAGAGCAAGCGTCCAGTAAGGTAAAAATACAACAGAGTTTACGAGGTGAAAAGAAGCGCTGGATGGTAATGGCACTGGAAAACGCCACAATTGCCTTAGAACAGAAGCAGAGACAAAAAGAAAATCATCAGGACCGAATTGATGCTCTACGCCAGGCCTTAGAACTGGAAGACGGTATAGAGCGAATTGAATGCTTCGATATCAGCCATACAGGAGGGGAAGCGACAGTCGGTTCCTGTGTTGTATTTGGCATCGAAGGGGCGCTGAAATCCGACTATAGACGTTTTAATGTAAAAGACATTGAGCCGGGCGACGATTACGCCGCAATGAAGCAGGTTCTTTCACGACGTTACACTCGGGTAAAGACAGAAGATGGAAAATTGCCCGATCTTATCCTTATCGACGGAGGTAAAGGCCAGATTAGTAGCAGTCGCGAGATTTTGACTGAACTGCAACTGGATAGTATTCCTCTGGTAGGAGTAGCAAAAGGCCCAGGCCGAAAACCGGGGCTCGAAGTGCTTATTATGTCTGATGGTAAACAGGAAATACGCCTGCCAGCCAACTCTGCTGCTTTGCACCTGATTCAGGAAATTCGCGATGAAGCCCATCGTTTTGCGATTACGGGCCATAGGCAACGACGCAAAAAGGCACGCAACCGTTCTGTACTGGAAGATGTAGAAGGCGTCGGGGTAAAGCGAAGGCAACAGCTAATACGTCATTTTGGTGGAATGCAGAGTATTGCCCGTGCGGGTGTTGAAGACCTTGCTAAAGTTGCCGGGATCAATAAGAATCTCGCCCAGAAAATTTATGACGCTTTTCACACCTGAATAATGAATATTCCAAACTCAATCACCTTATTGCGCATTGCAATGATCCCCATATTTGTTCTGGTATTTTATTTACCGTTCAAATGGGCAAACCTGGCTGCCTGCATTATTTTTACGTTTGCAGCCGTGACAGACATACTTGACGGTTATCTGGCAAGGAAACTGGGACAAATATCACCGCTTGGAGCCTTTCTTGACCCGGTAGCAGACAAATTAATGGTGGCTGTGGTACTGGTGTGTTTAGTGGATAGGGATGCACAAAGCCTCAACTGGAGCCTGCTGTTGACGCTGCCAGCAGCTATTATTATTGGACGTGAGATCACCGTGTCCGCTTTGCGGGAATGGATGGCTGAATTAGGTGCAAGAAGTAAGGTCGCAGTATCTGTGTACGGTAAGATTAAGACGATTGCGCAAATGGTCGCACTCGGTATTTTAGTGTTTCATGATCCTTTATTTGGTATTCCCATCTACGGTCTAGGTATGGTGCTGCTTTATATAGCTGCAGCTCTGACCTTGATCTCGATGTTTCAATATTTATCCAGTGCCTGGCCAAAACTTCGAGAATCAAATAAAAAACAATAACTTGCTTGTTGAATATTGACACCTGATAACTCGCGGCTACAATAGGCGTCCCAAATGGGATTAGCTCTGAAATTAGCGCGAATTTGTGTTTGAACGATGCAGTAAAATGCGGGAATAGCTCAGTGGTAGAGCACCTCGTTGCCAACGAGGATGTCGCGAGTTCGAATCTCGTTTCCCGCTCCAAATCGCTAGAAACCCCGTTAAACGGGGTTTTTGTTTTTTAGCTGAGTTGTAAATTAATCATTGGCTGAGTGGCAGAGTGGTTATGCAGCGGCCTGCAAAGCCGTGGACCTCGGTTCGATTCCGGGCTCAGCCTCCATGTTTTTTATAGGGAGTTTGGTATAAACTTCTGAACATCATCCAAAGCCCGGGTGGTGGAATTGGTAGACACAAGGGACTTAATTAAATTTGAGCACACAGACTGGAAACATCTGTTGTGAATGGAGTCAAATTCGGGGAAACCTTAACAATATTTAGTTGATGGCAATCCCGAGCTAAGTCCTGATTCGTTTCTTACTTCGATATGTTGGGGTAAGGGCGTGGCAATTTGGACACAATAAGCGAAGATTTTTTAATTTGTTATCCTTATTGTTCCCATTGATATGGTCAAGTTCTAAAGGAATAGGTTGATTTAGCCAGGTAGTATTTCGACAATTTGAACAAATAGGTTTGAATATTCCCTCTTTAAACAGTCGGATTTTGAGTTTATTGGATTGAATTGGTAATTTATTACTTAGGTATTTTTCAATAGGTTGTTTGGGAGGTAATTTCTTCCCTTTATTCCAGGCTTGACCAGTAAAGTGCGATGTATCTAATGCAAAATGCTTAATTGCTTTTCTTAATACATCATAGTTGCCGCCGTATGCAGCTACATTTAACTTTATTAGAACTTGTCTCATAGATTTTGCGGATTTAACCGCGTCAGTGAGTTGTTCAATAGAGTATTTGTGTAGTTTCATTGTTCATGGAATCAGGAAAAGTGTAGAGACTTGACGGCTCCTACCTACGTTTTAATGTAAATTAGGATAAGGTAAAGGTAAAGTCCAGACCACAAATACGTTTTAAGTAACGTAGCTACGAAAGTAGTAGTTGGTATGAAAATCCCTCGGCTTCACGGCCGTGACGGTTCGAGTCCGTCTCCGGGCACCATTTTAAGCTTCAATAGCGTCCAATAGAGTCCAGTAACACACCTAAAAGCATTGTAATTAGGCGCCTTTATTGTCCAGCACACCCCGGTGGCATCCATTGACATCCAGTGCCAAATGGGGGTACATTTAGGGCTATCGTGAAAAGTAACTTCAAAATTATACCCCCAATTAGCAATTATTACCCTAAGCCTTGCATCGCTATTAACTTCCCACTAAAACGCCGTAGAACGCTTCTCCAGAAGTCAGAATTGGCTAATACAACCTGTTTATACCCCCACTTGTTTCCCTAGTTTTAGGAGAGATACCCCATGCCTTTATCGGACAGAAAAGTTAGCCAGTCGAAGCCAAAAGAGAAAGATTTCAAATTGTCGGATGAGAGGGGCATGTATCTCTTGGTAAAGAAGAACGGGTCGAAATATTGGCGGCTCAAATACCGGTTTGATGGTAAAGAGAAGACTCTGGCCCTAGGGGTATATCCAGATGTGAGCTTGGCAGATGCCAGAGACAAGCGAGACGATGCTCGAAAACTGATAGCTAAAGACATTGATCCCTCCGAGGACAAGAAGGAGAAAAGACGCGCCAAGAAGATCAATGCGGAGAATTCGTTTGAGATAATCGCTCGGGAATGGTGGGACAAGCAAAAAGGGAACTGGACAGAGGGGCATGCTGGACGTGTTATTAAGTCACTGGAAATTGATATTTTCCCGGCATTCGGGAAAAAGCCTGTTGTAGATATAGAACCTCAAGAGGTACTTGCAACTATCCGCAAGGTAGAGGCGAGGGGGGCATTGAATGTAGCTGAGCGATTACTACAGCGATGTTCGAAAGTATTTCGTTATGCCATCCAGACAGGACGAGCAACATTGAATCCAGCAGGCGACTTACAGGGAACACTTAAAACTCGCAAGGTGACGCACCAGCCATCATTATCCCGCACTGAAATACCGAA
>JABHFC010000222.1 GCA_018676275.1 Gammaproteobacteria bacterium
AGTTACACAATCAGTGAAACGGCATTTCTGACAATTGTCAGTGACTATTGTAGTCATTTTTCTCTCCTTCAGTTTTAACAATGCGGCTATGTTTCACGCACATTTATTGTAATCGGTTCACGAAATTATCTCCTACAAAACACCGTATTACCGAATACTCAAAAGAATAAAATCAGAAAATAGTTTACGAAAGAAGCAGTAGAAAACCTGTTTCCACGAAAAATAAACGGTCGGTTAATTGCAATAATCCTGCTGCAATAGATTATACAGGCAATCGAATGGGCTTTACTGATCTACCATAGAATCTCACACAGCAACAATATTAGTTAATTATTCTATATATGCCTCTGGAGCCTCAGTTGCTCTGCTTACCTGGCACATCAAGCCCTTTAGATTGGTTGAACCAGATTCTGGGCCCACGTTCAGATCATCGGTAAGGAAATTGATACTGCAATCTCGAAAGCCATAATCGGGAGCCTTCAATTCCGGAAACCACCAAGCAAACTCCGCCGCAACGACCCTCGGATCGATACCATCGGTGACATTGGCCTTGTGCTTGACCTTCCCACGTGGGCTTTCAATATAGACCCAGTCACCATCTTTGATCCCTCTTTCTGCAGCAGTATCCGGATGGATATTCAGCAATGGATAAGGATGCATTTTTCTTAGCATGGGACTTTGCCTGTGCTCGGATCCAAAATATTCCGCAGTACGCGCACCGGTCGTCAGTACAAGTGGAAACTTCTCCACAAATTCCGGTTCTCTGGCTGGACTTTCCGGTGGCTCCTGGTGAAATGGTAGAGGATCGTAACCCCAGTCTGCGTTTTGCTGAATATAGAAATCCAGCTTACCTGACTTGGACTTGAAACCTTCAGTTTCGTATTTTTTGAATTTGGGTTCGTTACGTAGGTAACCCATATCCTTAAACTCATCCCAAGTTACACCGGCGGGCTCGAGTATGTAGTCTAGGGATTCTTCGTACTCATCCCAGAACTGATCTTCAAATCCCAGCTTCTTGCCCAACTCATTCAACATTTCAACATCTGACAGTGCCTCACCCGGGGCATCGACAATCTTCGGCCTCGGGAAAATATAACCATGAGACTTCCAGTAATCAGCGATATTATCAAATTCGAGCCAAGTTTTAGCAGGCAGTACAATATCAGCAAGTTCCGTTGTTGGCGTAGGAAAGATGTCCGCCACCACCAGGAATTCAATTTTCTTCAGTGAGTCATACACACGTGATGTATTCGCCCTGACTGCTAGAGGGTTACTTCCATTGATCATCATGGCCCGGACAGGATAGGGTTTACCTGTTTCGATGGCATCCCAAATCACATGGGGGGTGATACGGTTAATGGATGCTGCCAGGCGATAACGATTACCACCTAGCATCTTGTCGACGTTGTCATGAAAATTCTGACCACAGAACTCCATGCGAGGCAGTCCCGGTGGCGGACCGAACATAACATTGCCTCCGGGCGCGTCCAGGTTACCTGTCAGGGCTGACATATAAATGAGTGTACGATCTGAATTGGCACAATTGACGCCATGTTCAATACCCACACCCCACTGAATGGCAGCTGGTTTGATCTTTGCAAATTCCCTGGCAGCTTCAATAATTTTTTCTTTCGGCACCCAGGTAATCTTTTCAGCGGCTTCAGGAGAATACTCTTCTAAACGCTCGCAAAATTTATCAAAACCTGTCGTGTAATTTTCGACAAAATGCTTGTCGTAGAGATCTTCCTTGACCATTACATGCATCATGGCCATGGACAATGCCACGTCCGTGCCCGGTCTCAACTGTAAGTGAATATCGGCTTTTTCTGCGAGCTGGGTACGTTGTGGATCGACGACGATGTATTTTGGCTTGCGTTTCAGATTCAGGCCGAGGTTGATGCCGATATATTCATCGGCATTGGACTTAATAGTATTAGAACCCCAGGACATGATGCATTCGGGATGATTATCATAATCGACTATTGGTATCGACATCCCTAATTGCTTGGATACCGCCAACCTAGGCAAATAACACACATGGCCATTTGCCAATACATTTGGTGAACCAAAAGCATTTGCCACACGATAGATAAAACGATGATGACTACGACCGGTGCCATGTCCAAAGATCACCGATTCTGGTCCATTCTCTGTCTTTATCTGGTTAAACTTATCAGCAATAGTAGTCAGTGCTTCATCCCAGCTTATACGTTCCCACTTACCCTCACCTTTCTCACCGACGCGTTTCATTGGGTGAGTCAGGCGTTCTTTGTGATACTGCATATCAGCGATAAACCCTCTGGCCTTTCGACAAAGAAAACCCTTACTAATGGGGTGCTCTTTGTCGCCTGCAATCTTTACAGCCTTACCTTCTTCAAGAGTGACAAAGGCACCGCAACCAGCATGGCCACAGGCACGGCAATTAGTGTGGACGACTTTTGATGTAGCTTTCTTATGGTTTTCAGCTAATGTTTTTGTGTCCATCTAAGGCTCCCGAAAAATCGTTAGTGAACTGCCGGCTGCACGAGGCAGGGTTGGTAGTGTATTGAGATGAAGTTTAGGATATACACAATTGCTGTTTATGCTATATTTCGTCAAATTATGTCGAATTCCCGCCAACACCCACAACGCGATCATCACGGTGATGATGAAGACCTAAGAAGTCCGGTTATCGCTGTTGCACACGATCGCCCTGAGACCTTTGAAGTACCTCCTCATGAGCACTTTCGCGCCCAATTGGTGTATGCCTCCGAGGGGGTAATGCGGGTACAGACAGAAAAAGCCACCTGGATCGTACCTCCCCCCCAGGCGGTGTGGGTGCCTCCCAGTGTTACCCACTCCGTCATCAATGAAAGCGCCGTCGCATTTCGCGCACTTTACCTGCATCCCGGTATTGTCAAAAATCTGCACAATGAATGTTGTGTTGTGAACGTGCCAACTTTACTCAAAGAATTGATTCTTTACGTCACGGATAAGGGAGAGATCGCTTCGAATTTACAGGCCAAAATAATACTATTGATCCCAGAACTACTTGCAACACTGGAACCTGAACCACTGCAATTACCCTTACCGTGTGATCGTCGACTGAAGGTGATATGTAATGCGCTGATGGACAACCCAGGTGACGGGCGTACACTGAAAGATTGGACCGGTAAAGTCGGTGCCAGTGAGCGAACTCTGGAAAGACACTTTCGTCGTGAACTTGGTATGAGTTTCCTCAATTGGCGACAGCATCTACGATTAATGACCGCAATAAAATTATTATCTGACGGATTTTCCGTGACCAACGTTGCCTATGAGCTTGGCTATGCCAGCGCATCCGCTTTTATTGCGATGTTTCGAAATAAAATTGGTCTCCCGCCAAGGCGTTATGTAAAGAATCGACATGATGTGGATAAAGAAAATAATTAGTCACGAGAATCAGTAGATTTTGTAGGAAATTCTATACAGGCTGTCGAAATTTATATACAAATATAATAATTATGTGATGAAAAACAAGAACCGTCACCTAGGCGGTAGATCTCCATTTCGACTCCTGTTCAGGGCACCAATTTTTTCAAACACCTACAAAACTTCTAATTCAATCTATTCACAAAATCTTCCCGCTGTTGTGGAAATATTGTGGCTTGATTATTGGGGCAGGACAATTATGTTGTTATCCAATTTAATAACATGTCTCGTTCTAATGGGGCAGGTCAATGCTTTGAGAATGGCCCGCTTTAGTCGTTTAGTTCTTCGTAAGTCATATTGCGCAATTAATTTGATTACAATTTGAGATGTAATTGAGCACTCTTTGATCTTGAACAACATATAGTGATCAATTTTCCTGACTGCTTTTCATCATCCAACAGACAAGAGTCACGGTGATCTGGAACACCATCTACTACTTCAGTGATACATGCACCGCAAATTCCCTGTTCGCAAGAACTGATATAAGGTATGTCATTTTCTTTCAGGATTTCCATAATTGTTTTATTAGCAGGTACATCTAGAGTTATTCCAGTGTCTTCCAATATTATTTCGAATGACGAATTGGACGTAGAGGTTTCGTTAATATCAGGGCCTTCAAAGAGTTCAAAGTGCACATGCTCTTCTGGCCAATCTTTGCAATGTGTTCTTACTGCATTAATAAGCCCCGGAGGGCCGCAAACATAGATGTGATTTTCTGAACTAAACTTTGGAATAATGTCATCAATTTTTAAACCATTTTGAGGGTTTCCCTCATCATGAATATTGGTGACATGGCTGTTTAAACCGGATTTTTTTAGAAAAGATTTAAAAGCTGTAGATTTCGAATTCCGGGTAACGTAATAACTATGAAAAGGTTTATCTAATTTACGCAGACGCTGGCACATAGAAAGAATAGGAGTTATACCTATTCATCCTGCAATAAGTATTGAATTTTTGGCTTCTTCACTTAAAGAAAATGCCTGGACTGGAGGAGAAATTGATATGAGATCATTTTCATCAAAATTCTCGTGTATCCATTTAGAACCGCCTCGACTATTATTTGTATGCAAAACGCCAATATGGTAGGTATTTACTTCATCTTGATCGCCATACAGAGAATAACAACGGCTTAGACCATTGTTTAGATACACTTCAATGTGTTCACCAGCTTCAAAAGAAGGTAAGTGACTGCCAGCCTGAGGGACTATTTGAATGCCTTTATCTCATCTGTTTCCTTCCATATTTTCGCAATTATAACTTGAAGTTTATTTCTATTTTTTGCCATTACAACATCCAGAATATTTTCAGCCCTTAACTATTATCACTACGCTCCTCATGCGCAATAGCATTGTTTAGCGTACGCCTTGCACGCACAGCTGCTGAGTCAACCTTTAGAACAACAGGTTTCATATCCCAGAATTCATTTCCACTCATTCTTTCATAACAAGCTTCAATCATGGGCTTATCTTCTTCATTAAATGCCTGAAGTAGAAAATTCAAATGAGTTTTATCATCCAGGGGGCTTTCCTTTGAGACGCCGGATGCCCAAAAATAATGAGTCTCGTGTTTCGTTTTTGGCGTTAAAATATGGGCAGCCCAATTAACAGCGCCATTCTCTTTTTTATCACCTGGTTTTGTAAACCATACTTCTAATTGTAAGGAAGCAGGTAGATTCCAGCGCATATCATTGTATTCATCAACTGCTTGACCTTTTGTAGGGAACATCGCTTCGCCAATTTCTGAATTCGGAGAACTATCTACATAATATTTGGAATAGATCTCTTGCTCTTGCACTTCTATCGTATGATCATACTCATAATTTTCACCACCAAACCCAGGATGGATATATCGGGTATGAGACAGGTCCAACAAATTATCTGTGATTAGCTCATAGTTTGATTTTACAAAACTATGTCCATAAAGGAAGGAAAGTGACTTATCATTATGAATGCTATAATCAGGAATAAGTGAAACGTCAAATTTCTCCTTTTCGCCCATCCATATCCAAATTATATTGTCTTTCTCTACTATGGGAAAACTATTTAGATATGCACTTTTGGGTGGGTGACCGCCTTCAGGGTTATCGACACAACTTCCTTCACAATTAAATGTTAGTCCATGATAACCACACTGTAAGTTATTACCTTTAATGCGTCCCTTTGACAGCGGGGCAAAACGATGTGGACAACGATCAAATAATGCAGCCAACTCACCATCATCACCACGGTATATTACAATTGGGATATCTATGATTTTCCTTCCAAGCGGATTTTCATTCTCAAGTTCATGTACCCATCCAGCCATATACCAAGTATTTTTTAATGCTTTCATCCAAAACTCCCAATTAACATTATCTGGTCTAATAAGAAGGACCCACACTTGAATTATATTCCATGGTAGACTATTCATTAATAATCATTTTTAGACAGATTCTGTCTAAAAAATCGAATTTGTTTCAATGTATGTTAATTACTCATCGCATTAAGTATCGCAAACAAAAGTACATTACAGCCAGCTTCTAGATCACTTTTGCTAGCATTCTCAAGTTCGTTATGACTAAGACCGTCCTTGCAAGGTACAAATATCATACTTGTAGGAGCTACTCGGGACACGTATACAGAATCGTGGCCAGCCCCACTTACCATCTGTATGTTTTTGTAACCTAATTGATTAACGGCCTGTTGTACGTTATCAATACATTTATTATCAAACTTAACTGCTGGAGAATTCCATTTATTTTCTATATTTCCGGTTAAGCCTGATTGGTTACATTCTTGTTTCACTATTGCGTGAAAAATAGAATCCAATTCGTCCAATATTTTTTGGTCCGGGTGACGTAGATCAACTGACAATATTATTTTTTCTGGAACAGTATTCCTACTGCCTGGGATGGCGTTTATATCGCCAAATGTAATCCTTGACCATGGTGTATTATCTTCTATTAATTTATAGAGACGTGCGAGAATAAGCTGTAAACCCATAACGGGATCTTTCCGTAGTTCCATTGGAGTAGGACCAGCATGACATGATTGACCTTCAATAATTAGATCATACCATCGCATTCCTTGAACACCTGTTACCACACCTATCTGGGTTTTCTCTTGTTCTAAAATCGGCCCTTGCTCAATGTGTAGCTCATAGGCAGCCTTAAAAGCACCGGCTTTACATTGTTCTTCGCCTAAATAACCGATTCGCTTAAGCTCATCAAGAATATTTTTACCTTTTTTGTCTGTCCGAGTGTGACCATATTCAATATCAAACTCACCTGCCCAAACACCAGACCCAATCATAGCAGGAGAAAACCGGGCTCCTTCTTCATTGGTCCAGCACACCACCTCTATAGGTAATTCAGTTTCCAAACCAACATCATTTAGCGAACGAATAACTTCCAGACCTGCGAGAACACCATATACGCCATCATACTTACCACCAGTTGGTTGCGTATCCAAATGTGAACCTGCCAATACAGATAGTGAATTATCTTTGCCTGGACGCCTCGCAAAGATATTGCCCATTTTATCTATCTTTATCTTACAGCCAGCTTCTTCACACCAGTTTACAAATAAAGAACGACCTGCTCTGTCCTCATTTGTTAATGCTTGTCTATTACAGCCACCTTTACTAGTGGCTCCAATCTCAGCCATTTCCATAAGGCTATCCCATAAACGATCTCCATCTATTCTAATTGGTTGTATTTTCATCTGTTAAGGGAGCGAATTGAGCTTTGGAAATAGATATACAAAAATAATTGTTAGAAAATTATACAACTTGCAAATCATCAATTTTTGGTGATAGACGATAACAATTCTATATTACGTATTGCCTCAATCCCTCCCACTTCAGGTTCACGATTTTTAACGATAGCGTGAGTAAAATCATCAATTTCCCCTACATAGGGATTAGACACTTCAAACTTCAACTCTCCCTTATGGGTGATAATTGTACCGTCTCCATCGGGGCCCAATGTGTTATCACATATCCCGTACCCATCAGTCCCATAGATTTCTACACGCGCTGGTGAATCAAACTGAACCGATGAACAAAATTCAGCTGTAGCACCGGACTCAAATCGCATTGATACGATGGCAGTTTCATCGTGCGGACCATTCCATATTGATCGCGTGATTGTACTTTTAATCTCTTCCACTTCCCCACAAGATGGCAACAACATCCAGCGGATCAAATCAAGATTGTGAGTGCCGGTACTGCCCAGACTCCACCATCGCCCAACATTATCTGATGCTCTCCAATTATGATCATTATCTAAACCAAACGACCAATGCACTCGCATATGCCTGATCGTTCCGAGGCCACCGCTGCTGATTAACTCCGCCAGTTTTCTGTGCCCAGAATGCCATCTTAGGTGGTAGGCTATCGCCATTACGACATTTGCTGTGTTACTTGCATTTACCATTGCTTTGGCATCGTCCACACTGGTTGCAATGGGTTTTTCACATATAATATGCTTACCTGCCTGTGCCGCCGCTATAACCTGCGTTGCATGCAGGCCATCCGGTGATGCGACATATACAGCATCGAGTTCCGGATCGGATAAGAGAGCATCCAGTGACTCATACGCGGCCTGTGTTGACGCAGCACCATGACGTGTTGCGAGATCCAGTGCTTTGCTTCGATCGCGACTTAAAACTGACCATAATTGAGCATGCCTTGTGAGTTTCAACGCCGGCGCAATCAGTTCGTCTGCGGCCAGGCCTGTCCCCAACAAAGCAATATTTATTTTCATAATTAGATAGAGAGATTAATATTTTCGCAATGGTAAACGTTAGAAAATTATTTTAATAAAAACTTACGCCACTCCAGCATTGTCGTTTTTCATTTTTGAATCAATATACCAACCAACTAGTAATGCAAATACCAAATTTAATACTACTATCCAGAGCATAACCTGGACAATGCTTGCATCACCGCCCTTTTCGATTATATAACCAGCCAATCCCGGGCCAACAGCATAAGCGGCCAAAACGAAACCGCCTGTTGCCGATACGACTCTCCCTTTGTCATCTAACACTGCTGCCATTGACATAAGCAAGGTCCAAGTAAAATAGAATATCGGTGACCAAAATAAGATTAGTCCATTGAATAGATTAACATTCTCTGTATGAAATAAACCAATCGTAATAAAACCAGAGAATAGTACGCCCATAAAAATTGATTTCTTGTATCCGAAATTAGCAGCCGCACGACCAGCCGCCATTGAAGCCACCATTGCCATCAAAGCGCCAACACCCAATATGGCACCAATAGTCTCTGGGCTTACGCCCAATTTCATTGAGCCAATGCGTTCTATGTATGTCATCGTAAACGCCTCACGAATATTGTAGATAAACGTGGCCACTAGCATTGTTATACAAATAAATAAATATAATTTGTTTGTTAAAAAAGTGTGTACTGATAAGGTGTCAACATGATCCGCTGTTAGGCTCATCCGTTGAGGTAATCTAACAAGTGGTATTAGAGCTAAGATACTCAATGCTGTGAGTGCTATATAAAGACCTCGAACTCCCCAGGCTGATGAAATATGAGGGGATACGACCAGACTAATAAGAGAATATACAGCTAGCAAAACCATTTTTTTCGCATATAACTTCTCCGGCTGTTTGACACCTGCGACCGTGGCATTTCCCGCTGCCAAAGCCATCCCACATCCCATTCCTACAAGCCCCCGATATGTTGCCAGTACGTTAAACTGGCTGAGCGTCACCGGATCTGATACTGCGCTCAGTAAATTGCCAATAATAACCAAACATGCTCCACATAATGCTAGGGTACGTCGAGGAATAATCCCCATAAATGGTGATAGTCCAATCGCAAATAAAGCCAGAGTTGAGTATTCAATGGAAATAATCCAACCTGCTTCGACCAGCGACATATCAAGCGTCACCACCATCGCACCCACCAGAAATGGGATGATTGGGAAGGATTGTTGCCCAATTAAATCTACGGACGCCCATACAGGCAATAACAGCGCTTTATTTGACAATGACTTTTCCTCAGATAGAACTCATGTGATTGGCAAAATGGGAATACATAGCCTCATCTTTATCATCAATCCACTTAAGAAAATGACAAACATCTACATCTGCTACTTGTAGACATCTAATACATTGCCCTTTACATGGAGCTTGGACTCCAGGGGAACAGCTTGCACAATTGACTGTAGGGCGAGACAAGCTTCAATACATTCCCGATATAATTTTTGTAGTACTTCATCGGATTCTTCACTCTCTAACAGCAAATGGACTTCAATACCTGACGTGCCACCACCGAGTCCTTCCTCAGCCACAACCTTGGTATCAGTAACAGTACAGTGAAACTGTTGTCGCATCTCAAGTTTTGCAGAATCGAGCTTTATGCCATTACTCTCCGAATACTCGGCCACATGACTGAGGAGACAAAACGCAATCCCTGCTGAAAAATAATTTAACGGACATGGCGCTTCGTCGTCACCCCGCAAGGCAGTCCCTTCATCGCTATGCATAATAAAATTACCCCAGGTAGGAAGATTGGGTTTTACGCTAGCGCGTTTTTTTTGTTTTTCAAGGTTTTCGGCCGTGACATTCACCTCAAAATGCATCTTCTCTCCGGCTCTAGGTGGCTTGAACTTGGTAATCTCGTAGGCGGTCACTTCAGGATTATCCTGACCAAGTTTATATACAATATTATTCATGAATTAATTTTCCTCTGCTTGCAATTTACTTATATTTTAAAATTAACCTGTGTTTGCACGCAGATTTGTCGTTGCTTTAACGTCGATTGTCCAAGCTGTTGGATCAATACTCACGCCATAGACATTTTTTGCCTGTTCCATTGAGACGTAACCATTACGAACGTCATCAAGCACCTGTTTAGGGTCTCGTTCAAAGGGATTGCCATATCCTCCGGCTCCGGGGATTTGCATAATTAATGTTTTATCCTGGGAAATCTGGTATTTACCTTTTGGCTCAAAAGGCGTGCCGTCATCCAGATAGGAATCACCACCAGCACCTGATAATCCACCATTTATACCCTGTGGAGGATTATCAATCCGGTCAAACATAGAGGTAAAATACCATGGCGCGTTGGACCGAATACCCAGATGAACCTCCTGGCCCAATCCACCACGATATTTGCCAGGCCCACCTGAATCCGGTCTGAGTTCTTTCCGTTTAAAAATCAAAGGCGATAAACTTTCCACGATCTCAACAGGTGTGCCTTTTGTGCCAGAAGGAAAGGTTACTGCAGATAGACCATCCTTGTGTTTTCTAGCTCCCATGCCACCGGCCATCATTGATACCAGCATAAATTTTTTTCCATCAGGCCATTCACCACCAGCCTGTATGTTCCACACGGTATTGGCGCCTTCTGCGATGGCTTGGTCAGGTAGTATCTCCTTTAAACTAAGTGATACACACTCAGAAGCAAAGTGTCCCATCATATGTTTGGCCGCAACAGGAGCATCCAATGAACAATTAAGTAAACAATTTTCAGGAGCTATTACCGTTACAGGATGAAAGCTCCCCTCATTGTTTGGAACGTCTGGACAACTGATAATCTTATGACCTGCCCCCAATAACGAGACCAAT
>JABHFC010000223.1 GCA_018676275.1 Gammaproteobacteria bacterium
CACTTCCTCTGAATGCCAGGGTTGAAATCGAGTTTATGTTTTATAAAGAATAAAGAGTCACTTGCTATGAATAAGAAAGTCGAAGCGTCCCTAATACCTGGCAAACCGACACCAAGAGGAAACTATCCTCATGTTAAACGAGCGGGAGACTTTTTATTTATCTCAGGTACAAGCTCACGTCGTCCGGACAACACCTTCGCAGGCGCTAACACCGATTCTTTAGGTACAGTCATTCTCGATATAAAAGAACAGACTCGCGCTGTGATTGAGAATATTGAAAGTACTTTACAAAGTGTTGATGCAGAAATAAAAGATCTTGTCGAGATTACGACTTTTCTGGTCAATATGAATGATTTCGGTGGCTACAATGAAGTTTACTCAGAATTTTTTGATTTTGATGGACCCAGTCGTACAACAGTCGCTGTTCATCAGCTTCCTCATCCACTACTTTTAATAGAGATTAAAGCTATCGCATTCAAACCTCTTTAGTAACATTGCTCTGTCTGCGGTACCAGTGAGGACAAAACTTGCGAAAAAATATCAAAGGTGGAAACAAAATCAGAGACACAGTCAGGAGTACTAATTGTTTTTCAGAGTACCAGTCAAGTTTACGTTTTGAGCTAATAACACCGGGTTCATCAATAATTATAAAGCTGAGATTGTTCTTTTTGCCCCAGGATCTCAATGAAAGGGAAAACCATATTTCCTCACTTGCATAGACCTTTTCACTAAAGCCTCCCGTCACTTCAAAACCTTCTTTACGGCAAAATATAAAACAACCTGCCGCAAGATACATATTTCTTGATATCCAGTTCCAGAAATTCAGTGAAAATTTTGGCAAGCCCTGTAATTCACCATCAAGTTCTACTCTTGCTCCGCCCCCACAGCATTCCCCTTGTTCTAATAGATCCAGTGCAAAACGGATCAGCGATTGGTCCAGCAAAGTGTCCGCATCCAGGAATATCAAATATTCACCCTGCGCTATTTTTGCTCCTGCGTTACGCGCTCTTGAGATTTGATTAACTGCTTCGAACACAAGCTGAGTCCCATATTCTCTCGCTATATCAGCAGTTCGATCTGAAGAGTTATTATCGACAACAATGACCTCTCCCTGCTCATCTATTCTGCTCATGGATTCCTGCAGGTAATTCAAGGTCTGAGGCAGAAATGCTTCTTCATTAAACGCGGGAATGATGACCGAATAATCTATCGACATTATTTATGCAGGTATTTGGCAATTATTTGAGTCATTACGGGCATGGTATATTTTAACCATGTACATAAAAAAAGCCCGTCGACTCAAGTTGACGGGCTTTCACATTGAATATTATTTTCTGATTCAATCAGGAATCAATAATCTGCCAGGTACCATCGCTTTGTCGGCATGCTGTATCTGTGACGCTTTCCTGTCGGCCATCGACCATTATTGTCTGGGTGAATTCACGACAAGGTCTACCGTCTGCAGCCACATAGGTATTTGTTGGAGTAACCCTGCCTGATGCACCGCTATCCGGGTTTGCCCATGCTGCCGAACCACCGGTCTTCTTGTACTCCAAGGCACTTTGAGTTGTATCATAATGGTAGTCCTGATCAACACAATCCAGTTTTTTACCGATGTTATTACCGATGAAGCCACCAGCCAGTACACCGCCGGCAATAGCGAATTTCTTTCCGCTACCTCCACCAATTTGTGAGCCTACCAGACCACCAAGTGCCGCTCCAAGTAAGGTACCCGCGACTTCACCACCACCGGTGCCTTCCCGGACACAGTCTGCATTTACAAATGTAGCGCTGGATACCAGCACTAGTGCAACTATTAAACGATTGATAATTAAAGTCATTTTGCCTGCTCCATCAAAAACGATCTGTTATTTTAATTAGACTCTGGAATTCAAAAAAATTCATGTGCCTGCAGTATAGTTAATTTAAGCCTTAAAAACTCAGGAGTCTATCGGACTTAGGATGTTCTGCTACGGGAAAGCCGAATTTGGCCCTTTTGTACGCAATTTTTCGTTAAAGAGAACCACTATTCGCCTCAAAATTGCATATAAAATGACTCAAACCGGTCTTCCCCTCGCGACGAACACCTAAGTTCGACAGACTCCTAAAACAATTTCTCATTCGCGACCAAAATCCCGTCCTCATCAGCATAGATATGGCTGCCAGGTACGAACCGCACATCTGCAAACTCCAATGGGATATCGACATCACCAACACCCTTTTTAACACTTTTTTTGGGGTTCGTATTCAATGCTTTAACACCAATATTCATCGTCGCTATTACTGCCGAGTCGCGTATACAGCCATAAACAATAATACCTTCCCAACCGTTATCTTCCCCAAGTTTTGCCAGCATATCTCCGACCAAAGCACAGCCTAAGGAACCACCTCCATCAACAACCAGAACCCTTCCATTACCGGTCTTTTCCAGGGCAGCGCGAACAAGACTGTTATCTTCATAAACCTTTATTGTAGAAACAGGCCCACTAAACTTTCTTTTCTGCCCGTAGTCATTGAACATTGGCTGGGCAACCTGAACCTGGTCACCAAACTCATCATAAATATCTGCGGTAGCCTTACTCATTCATCCTCCAATTTGTTTATATCGAATAATATTCAGGACGGCGATCTTCCAGAACATCATTTTGAGCTGTAATTGATTTATCGCGAGCATTGCTCGGATCGATATCCATAATATAAATATTTTCTCTTTGCGAAGCTGCTCTGTAGAGTAAATCTCCGTTTGGAGCAACTATCTGACTCTTTCCTGTGAATTTAAGTTCTCCGTGTGGTCGCTTCTCTAATCCAGTTCGATTCGCCGTGATGCTAAATACCCTGTTTTCCAGGCTACGTGTCAACATCGTCTGCTGACAATATGACAGAACCAGGTTTGATGGATGGCATATGATATCTGCGCCTTGTAATGCCAGATTACGACTTACCTCGGCAAAAACCCAATCAAAACAGATCATCATTCCAATTTTACAATCCATAACAGTGTTTACCTGTAATGGAGTATCGCCTTCATCAAAGCAATTTTTCTCCGTATTAAACAAATGCAATTTTCGATAAAGATGAATTAGTCCTTCCGGTCCAATCAACACTGAGCTATTAAAACATTTGTCTTTACGCTTCTCTGTAAATCCGCTGACCAGATAAAATTTCTTTTCCCTGCACAAAGCAATAAGAGAATCTATGCTTGAAGATTTCGTGGGGTCTTCCGCATGCTGCAGGACTTCTTTACGATCCCTGAAATAATATCCAGTGAATGCCAATTCCGGAAGTACAATTAGATCTGCCTCGATATTACTTAATACCGAAACTACCTTTTTTAGATTTTTACTGACCTTGCCAAAGACAGGTTTATATTGATAAAAGCCAACACGCATTAATTCATAACTATTATTAATTTTCGATTTTTTTAGCCACAGAGATCACAGAGTTCACAGAGAATTAAAAACAACCAGAAAACCTGCGATTATGTCAAAACGATCATCCATCTTTCTGGTGAGTACCAGCATCATGAGAAGGGTATTGAATCATAGACTTTCGACTTATGTTTTAATGTTTCTTCTCTGTGTCCTCTGTGATCTCTGTGGCGTACGTTTTTAAAACTTTACTTCTTTGGTCTTTTCCAGCCCTTGATATTTTTTTGCTCAGCGCGGCTGACCGTAAGCGTGTCTTTTTCCACATCTTTAGTTACCGTGGTACCAGCACCAATAGTCACATTATCACCAATATTTACCGGCGCTATCAGCTGTGTGTCAGATCCAACAAACACATTATCGCCAATTGTGGTTTTATGTTTATTAGCACCATCATAATTACAGGTTATAGTACCAGCACCAATATTTGTATCTTTACCAACTTCACTGTCACCGATATAACTCAAATGATTTACTTTTGAGCCTTTACCAATTTCGGATTTCTTAATTTCAACAAAATTACCAATGTGCACATTAGCTGCCAGACGTGTTCCCGGGCGCACTCTTGCAAAAGGACCTATTTTGCAGTGCTTACCAATGACAGCATTTTCTATGACGCAATTAGGCAAAATGCTTACGTTATCACCAATATCTGCGTCTTTGATATGACAATTTGGGCCAATGTTGACATTGTTTCCAATACTGACACTGCCTTCGATAATAGTATTAATATCAATGGTAATATCCTTGCCTATTTCCAGATCACCACGAAGATCAAAACGTTGTGGGTCCATCAGAGTAACACCCTGATTCATCAAATGATGTGCCTGTACCATTTGATAATATCTCTCCAATTCGGATAATTGCCGGCGGTCATTTACTCCCTGAATTTCCACCACCGATTCAGATTTGATGGACTCAATGACTATGCCTTCATCTACTGCCATTTTGATCACATCTGTCAGATAGTATTCACCCTGTGAATTATCGTTACTTAAATTTGTTAACCACTTTTTCAGCCACTTGGCTTTAACAGTCATCATGCCTGTATTTATTTCACATACAGAGCGTTGCTCTTCAGTGGCATCCTTTTCTTCAACGATACTGGTGATATCCCCCTTGTCATCGCGAATAATGCGACCGTAACCACGAGGGTCATCAATATAAGATGTTAGCAAACTGAAACCTGAATCCTTCGACGCAGTGATAAGACTATCCAAAGTTTCATGTGTGATTAGTGGGACGTCTCCATAAAGTATCAGAACATCATCGACACTCGGTACATCATTTATCGCCTGTGCCACCGCATGACCAGTACCCAATTGCTCTGCCTGTTCAACCCAGTTAACCTGAAGATGAGAAAGTTGCTCCAGAATCTGCTCACCACCATAGCCATAAACGATATGAATTCCGTCAGTGTCAAAACGGCTGGCAGCAATATAGACATGTTCTAGCAGTGCTCTACCCGCCAGCGGATGGAGAATTTTGGGTAATGATGACTTCATGCGAGTACCCTGACCGGCCGCAAGAATTATGATACTGAGGCTCATATCGACATCATACTCCAAAGAAACATTCTCATAAAATTGAGAAGCATTAGGGTCTGTTTATCTAGGGGTACTCAGCTCATGCTGAGAAAATGAGAGATTTATCTTCGGTGAGATACAAGCCTGGCGTAGCAGTAATGCTGCCAGGAAAATCAACCACGTCCTGCGCGCTTGCGCAGTCTTTGTATAGCTTGTAGTTGAGCAGCAAGTTCCGCATTTTCGGCCAACGCGGTTGCATAATCCATCCCTGCTTCGCGATCATGTAATTGTCGCTCTGCTTCTTCCTTGGCTTTCAATACAGCAGCTTCATCCAGATCTTCAGCACGCATAGCTGTGTCTGATAATACTGTAATCACCTTTGGCTGCACTTCTAACAGACCACCGGAAACGTAAAAGCCTTCTTCCTTGCCATCAACATGTTTAACACGCACCTCTCCCGGCGCTAATTGGGTCACCAGCGGAGTATGTCCTGGCGCAATACCCATTTCACCCAATAAAGCCGGGGCAAAGACCATCTCAGCTTCACCGGAGAAAATCTCGTGTTCAGCGCTAACGATATCTATGTGTATTGTGCTCATTTATTATTTCTACCTGGTGTTCTAAATGCTTTTAGCTTTTTCAATCACTTCTTCGATTCCACCAACCATATAAAAAGCCTGTTCCGGCAGATGATCATATTCACCGTCAACAATAGCCTGGAATCCTTTAATAGTATCTTTCAGGGAAACATATTTACCTGGTGTACCGGTAAACACTTCCGCAACACTGAATGGCTGAGACAGGAATCGTTGTATTTTTCTGGCTCTTGCCACCGCCAATTTATCATCTTCGGACAATTCGTCCATGCCAAGAATGGCGATAATATCGCGCAATTCTTTATAGCGTTGTAGTGTGTTTTGTACTGCACGTGCAGTATCGTAATGTTCCTGTCCTACAACCAGAGGATCCAGCTGACGACTGGTTGAATCCAGCGGATCAACAGCAGGATAAATACCCAGCTCTGCAATTTGGCGTGAGAGAACCACAGTCGCGTCAAGGTGGGCGAAGGTAGTAGCAGGAGAAGGATCGGTCAAGTCATCAGCAGGCACATACACAGCCTGGATTGAAGTAATAGAACCGGTCTTGGTTGAAGTAATACGCTCCTGCAATCTACCCATTTCTTCAGCAAGAGTCGGCTGATAACCCACAGCAGAAGGCATACGACCTAACAGGGCTGATACTTCTGTACCCGCCAGGGTAAAACGATAGATATTATCACCGAAGAATAATACGTCACGGCCTTCTTCACGGAATTTTTCCGCCATAGTCAATCCGGTCAGGGCAACACGCAGGCGGTTACCAGGTGGCTCGTTCATCTGGCCATATACCATGGATACTTTCGATTTTTTGAAATCTTCAACGTTTACAACACCAGCTTCCTGCATTTCGTGATAGAAATCGTTACCTTCACGAGTACGCTCACCAACACCGGCAAACACCGATAAACCGGAATGCTGTGTTGCGATATTATTAATCAGTTCCATCATGTTAACGGTCTTGCCCACACCGGCACCACCAAACAGACCAACCTTACCGCCCTTGGCAAACGGACAAACAAGGTCAATAACCTTAATCCCTGTTTCCAGTAGCTCTGTTGTTGCACTTAATTCAGTAAATTTTGGTGCTTCGCGGTGAATGCTCCACTTCTCTTCGGTTTCAATCGGGCCACATTCGTCGATAGGAGTACCGAGTACATTCATGATACGACCGAGGGTATTTTCACCAACTGGAATTGAAATTGGCGCACCTGTGTTGTCCACTTTCAGACCACGTTGCAGGCCATCCGTAGAACCAAGTGCGATAGTTCTTACGACGCCGTCGCCTATTTGCTGCTGAACTTCGAGCGTTGTTTCAACGCCAACAGCATCGACAACCAGGGCATCGTATATGTGGGGTATGGATTCGCTGGGGAATTCTACGTCGACCACAGCTCCAATGATTTGTACAATGTTTCCAGCACTCATTGTTCTAATTCCTCGTTAAAAATTAATATTCTTTGTACTGCGCTAAACCGCTGCCGCACCACTAACAATCTCTGAAAGTTCCTGCGTGATTGCTGCCTGGCGAGCCTTGTTGTAAATCAGTTGTAATTCATCTATCAGTGTTCCGGCATTATCAGAAGCACTCTTCATCGCTACCATTCTCGCTGCCTGCTCACAGGCAATATTTTCTACTACCGCCTGATAGGCCAAAGACTCTATGTATCTTTCTAATAGTAGATCGAGCACTTCCTTGGCATCAGGTTCATAGATGTAATCCCAGTGATGCTGCATATCTTCATCTTCTGCTGACTTGGCAGGTATCAATTGCTCTACCGTAGGACTCTGCGTCATTGAATTAACAAAAGTGTTCGAGACAACATAAAGGGCATCAATTTTTTCTTCCATGTAGGCATCAAGCATCACTTTTACCGAACCAATCAGCATGTCGATTCCAGGTGCGTCACCAATATGGGTTTTCTGCGCAATTATGTTCGCATTAAATCGGCTAAAATAAGAAGCAGCCTTGTTGCCAATAATACTGAGATCCATTTCAATGCCACTTTCATCCCATTGCTTCATACGCTTCAACAAATCCCGAAACAGGTTGGAGTTTAAACCTCCACAAAGCCCACGATCACTTGAAACAACAATCAATCCGACCCGCTTAATTTCGCTACGCTCTAGTAGATAAGGATGCTTATATTCTGGATTGGCAGCACCCAGATGAGCCATAACGTTTCTAATCTTTTCCGCATAAGGCCGCGCTGCACGCATACGTTCCTGCGCTTTACGCATCTTGCTGGCCGCCACCATTTCCATCGCCTTGGTGATCTTCTGAGTGTTTTTTACACTCGCAATCTTGGTACGAACTTCTTTACCGACAGCCATTACCCGGTTCTCCTGAAGTTTTTATTTATTCTTTTCACTTTTGATATTTACAGGTTTCTACCAGGTGTGATTTTTCTTGAATTCTTCAAGACTGCTTTTCATTCCAGCTACGATATCGTCGCTATAATCGCCACTGTCATTAATAGTACTAATAAGATCTTTTCTTTCACTGTTCATGAATGCAAGTAAGGCATCTTCAAATGCTCCTACCTTTTCAAGTTCGACGTCATCAAGAAAGCCATTTTCAACGGCATACAAACTGACTGACATTTCAGCAACGCTAAGCGGTGAATACTGTTTTTGCTTCATTAACTCCATTACCCGCTGACCACGTTCGAGCTGATTACGGGTAGCCTCATCAAGGTCGGAAGCAAACTGGGAAAATGCTGCCAGCTCGCGATACTGCGCCAGCGCCAGTCGAATACCACCACCAAGCTTTTTAACGATCTTGGTCTGGGCTGCGCCACCAACACGAGATACAGACAAACCAGCGTTAATAGCCGGACGGAAACCTGAGTTAAACAAATCTGTTTCCAGGTAAATCTGCCCATCTGTAATAGAGATAACATTCGTTGGAACGAATGCGGATACGTCACCAGCCTGGGTTTCAATAATTGGTAGTGCTGTTAACGAACCAGTTTTACCTTTTACTGCACCATTGGTTAATTTCTCAACTGCATCAGCATTAATTCTTGATGCGCGTTCGAGCAAACGGGAATGCAAATAGAAAACATCACCAGGGTAGGCTTCACGTCCAGGTGGACGCTTTAACAATAGTGATACCTGGCGATAGGCCCAGGCTTGCTTGGTCAGATCATCATAAATAATCAATGCATCTTCGCCACGATCACGAAAGTATTCGCCCATGGAACAACCGGAATAGGGTGCGATATATTGCATGGCTGCAGAATCGGAAGCTGTAGCAGCAACCACAATCGTATGCTCCATTGCACCATGTTCTTCCAATTTACGAATAACCGTATTAATGGAAGAGGCTTTTTGCCCAATAGCTACATA
>JABHFC010000224.1 GCA_018676275.1 Gammaproteobacteria bacterium
AAAGCTTATGCCTGTTTGTATTCTGAACCATTAGAAAACGGATTTTTGTGACACGTTTCTCATAGTAATCAGGATTTTGTGGCATGCTTCTCATAAAGAATTATAAAATCAATAGCTTAGCCAAAATCAGCATAGTTTTTTTCAGGTCTCAGCCATATGATCTCTGTGCTAAAACGAAAAATTTAGCTTCCTTGTCGCCCGAGACAGACAAAAAGCTTTCGCATCTCCATGCCTGACGGTAATATGTGGGTTGCTCAAATTATCTACGAATGAAGAAAAACACGAGGAATGACATGATAGTCCGCCCACTGATTTTTATAATGATTTTAATGACATCCAGTAATCTCATTGCTGCTGATTTTTCCACGCCTATGGGACGAGTAAAAGACTCAGTAGGTAGGGTGATCACGATTTTAAAAGACAAATCTCTTGATCGGGAAACAAGCTGGCAGCAAATTGCAGCAGTCATTGATGACGGTTTTGATTTTCGTAGTATGTCGCAGAGTGTGCTGGCGACGAACTGGAAAAAAGCCTCAGCTGAAGAAAGAAGTCGTTTCACCGAGTTTTTCTCTCAATATATCGAGGAGACATATCGTTCTCGTATCGAAGCCTATACCGATGAGGAAATAATCTACAAGGATGAGGTTATCCGCGGGAAAAAAGCCATCGTTGAAACGGTTATAAAGACGAGTTCAACAGAAATCCCTGTCAATTATAAACTCAAGAATAACGATGGTGAGTGGTTCGCTTATGATGTCATCGTTGAAGGTATTAGTCTGGTAAACAACTACCGCAATACCTTTGCGGTTATCGTCAAAAACGAAGGAATGGATGGTTTACTATCAGATATTCAACGTAGAATTGACAGGTATAAGGCAGCACAACTGGAAGAAGATGCAGAAGCTGATGCCGAGGAAGTCATGACTGATAGTTGATGTGCAGCCTAATTAAGAAATAGAACAAAAAAAGCCGTCTGATAGACGGCTTTTTTTTATGCCATGGAATCGGCCTGCTTGTTAAGTTATTTCTCTGTCTCGAAAATATATTTACTGATTAGCTCTTCCAGGTTGATTGAAGGTTCGGTTTCAAAAATTTCTTCTCCCTCATTCAGGTATTCGCCACCCCCGGGTGTAATCTTGATAAATTTATCCCCAATAATGCCCGCGGTACGTATTGAAGCGACGGCATCTTCGTGGATGGGCACATCCTCATCTATGGCCATGTAGACTATTGCCTGGTACAAGTCTGGATCAAATACGATGGAATCGATTGTGCCTATTCTCACACCGGCAGCCTCAATGTATGCACCGCTTCTGAGACCTGATGCAGAGGTAAATCGAGCATTGACGATATAACTTTTCTGTCCAAGTACCTGTAGATCACCAAGTTGAACAGCGATGTAGGAAATACAGGCCAGGCCTACCAGCATAAAAATGCCAACGGCTATTTCGATTTTAGTTTGTTTGTCCGCCATGGTATTAATCTCACAATATGATTGAGCTGATAATATAATCAGCGAAAAATACAGAAATAGAAGAAACGACAACGGCCTGTGTCGTTACTTTGCTAACGCCTTCTGAACCGTATGCACCGGCCGGATCCAGATGTAGATAAAAACCTTTCACTGTCGCCACCCAAACCGTTATCGTTGCGAAGGCAATCGCCTTCAATATGCACATAAAAATGTCGCGCCAGAGCACGGCATCGTACATTCCACCAAAATAAGAACCGGGGCTTACTCCAAATAATACGCAACCAACAAAATAACCACCAAAAACACCGACAGTGATAAATACACAGGAAAGTATAGGAATACAAATTAATGCGGCAACAAAGCGGGGTACGATTAAATACTGGTAAGGGTCAATAGCCATACAATCGAGAGCATCAATCTGGTTTTCGTTGCGCATAATTGCAATTTCAGCGCAGATTGAGGAGCCGGCACGGCCGATTACCACCAGAGCTGTCAGCAGTGGTCCAAGTTCACGCACTAGTACCAGTCCAACTGCAGCACCTAGCATGGCTACCGAACCAAGACGGACCAGCGCATCATAAAATTGCAGGGCGACTACCATACCAATAAACAGACCGGAGACAATGATTAGAACCAGAGAACGAGCACCGATAAAATGAATTTGCTTGATTATTGGCGTCAGTCTATATGGTGGAGTTATTACCTTGATAAAACCGGTAAAGAGAAAAATTCCGGCACGCCCAAAACGTTCCATCAGATTCAGACAAAATAAACCGCTATTGGTAAGGGGTCTAAATACCATTATTTAACTCGTTGTGTTTCCATCAGACTGTCAAGATAGGCATCGCCATCGATTTCTTCGTCCCTGGCTTTACGTGCCAGCATGTTAACAATACGTGTGTCCGTGCTCGCTTTTACCTCTTCCTTGGTGCCAGTCATGATTTGCCTGCCCTGATCCATAACTGTTATACGGTCAGCGACACTAAATGCACTCTCCAGTTCATGCGTGACTATGACGATGGTCATATTAAGCGCATCTCTGAGTTGCAAAATCAGTTGATCAAGTTCTGCGGAAGTGACGGGGTCAAGGCCGGCTGAAGGTTCATCAAAAAATAACAGTCTCGGATCCATGACGACCGCTCGTGCCAGCCCGGCACGTTTTAACATGCCGCCGGATAACTCAGATGGCATCATGTTTTCGTATTCAGCGAGATTCATTTGTTCCAGCTTCATCCTCGTCATAATACGGATGGTGTTGTCATCCAGTTCCGTATGTTCGTGCAGAGGTAGTTCTACATTTTCAAGAACGCTGAGCGAGCTGAACAAGGCGCCATTTTGGAATGCGACGCCAATATTCTTTCTAAGAGCATAAAGCTCTTTTTTGTTTAATGTAGTGAGTTGCTTGCCTAATACTTCAATGCTGCCGGAGGTGGGTTGCTTCAGACCGAGAACATGGCGGAACAGGGTGCTTTTACCAGATCCGCTATGCCCCATCACCACCATAATCTCACGCTGTTTGATGGTCAGGTTAATATCATCCAGCACTTTGACCGGGCCATAATGACTGGTCATATTTTTGATGTCGATGACAGCTGGTGTATCAGTCATGCCTTAATAATTCCTCAGCAGACCCTAGTGTCTTAACGTGGCTTTAATTGATTCGGCCTGTTCAAGTTCGGCCTCACTTAATTTCTGTCGTAGAGAATCCCGGCGATGTACGTCCATTACGTTGCCGCTATCAGCAACAATGCTATGCCAGGCAAAAGCCAGCGGCTTATTCTGTTCGATGCCATTTCCACTCATGTACATTACGCCAAGATTGCGCTGAGCCAGAACGTAACCTTGTTCCGCTGCTTTCTTGTACCAGTACACTGCCTGCTCAGGATCTTTGTCAACGCCTTCGCCGTAGGCATAGGCAACACCGGTTTTATATTGGGCTGGCGCATGACCTAATTCAGCTGAATGTGAAAAAGCTGCAAAGGCTGCTTTGTTATCCTGGGGTACACCATCACCAAATGAATATGCCAGTCCTTTGTCATACTCCTTGACGGAAGCAATGGCATCTTCAAATGATTGCTCTGGTTCGCCATTTACTTCAGTAGATGGAGCGCTTTGACTTTCAGCAACTTCTGCCTCCGCTTCGGCCATAACTTCTTCATCCTTCTTACCAAACAAGCGACCAAA
>JABHFC010000225.1 GCA_018676275.1 Gammaproteobacteria bacterium
GACTTCAATTTCAACTAATCGCAAAAGCTTGATGATTTCTTCGGGTTTGTAGTGTTTTCTTGGCATGCGTGACCTCCTTATGGGCCCAGTTTAAGTTATTTTCTAACTTAATCACTGGTACCGTTTTAAGGGGGCAGGTCAGCTATTGCCTGGAAGCTGCCATTTTCGTTATGTATCTCTATGTTATTTCCTTCGCTTAGCTCACGTACCCTGGCATCGTCTGGATGAATGAGAAGTGTTTGTGGACCTTGTGCACGTATCTTACGGGCTTCATTTGCGTGCTGAGAATTGAGAAAAGCATGGCTCTTTGGCGACAGTAATTGTAAAGAGCCGGTTTTTTTTGTGTCGACGGTCTTTATAAGGGATGGGAAACCGACCAGAGGATCGATTTCATCCGCTACGGGCCTATCGCACATTTGCCTTAATACGGGGGCGACGAAATCAGTATGACTGGCTCTGCTGGAATAGAACTCACATTTTCCTGAAGGCGTTGGAAAATCCCCCTTCGCGTGTGGGACATAACTATCCGCTGAAGGTAGGTTCAGTCGCACATAGCCCTGCTTCTCAAGGGTTTCAAAACTCATACCCTGCAACAGTGGTGAATCCCAATCTAAAGCATTCCTCATGATCTGTTCATCACTCTGAGAAAAATGCGGATCAGTCATACCCATCTCTTTTGCCAGACGACGGAATAGTTCGCTGTTTGAAACGGCTTCACCTGGAGGCTCAATCGCCTTCTGATTAAGGTTGATATAGAAATGACCCCAGGAAGTTAAAATATCATCATGCTCAGCGGCCATCGTTGCGGGTAATATAAGATCAGCATAGTCCGCGGTATCGCTAATAAACAATTCACTCACTACAGTGAACAGATCCTCTCTTGCAAGCCCTCTCGCTACTTCTCTTGAATCGGGCAAATGTACTGCCGGATTCGCGTTCCAGATAAACATTGATTTAACAGGCGGGTCAATTGCTAAGCCGCCGGTGAGAATTTTACCCAGATGTATAACGTTAAGAATACGACTATTCGGGTTAATCCATTCAGGTCGTGAGAGTAGATCCATATTTACCGGTACAAATACCGTCATCTGCGAGAGACCACCACCGAGATGTCGCCAGGCCCCAACCAGTGCCGGAAGGCAATCTATTACACGTACGCCCTGACTGCCTTGCGGGTGACGTTCCAGACCGACACCAACTTTAATCGCTGACGGCTGCGTATTGGCATATTCTCTGGCAAAACGCCTGATAGTATCCGCATCCAGGCCTACCGTTTCAGCGACTGTCTCAGGGGAGAAAGACGCCACCCTTTCAGAAAATGCCTCGAAGCCGTTGGTATAGCGATCGACGTAGTCTTCATCATGTAGTCCTTCTTCGATGATGACCTGAGCCATGGCCATGGCAAGCAACCCATCTGTTCCCGGTTTTATTGCAAGGTGCCAATCCGCCTGTGCAGCAGTTCGGCTACGGTAAGGATCGATCACTACTACTTTGGCCCCGTTGTGCCGAGCTTTAAGTATGAATGGCCAGAGATGTGAGTGAGTACTTAAGGTGTTGCTGCCCCACAGCACGATATACTTCGCGTGTGCGAAACTTTCAGGATCGATCCCCAATGTAGGACCAACTGTCAGTATTTGTGCACTTAAAGTGCCGGAAGCACAAATAGTTTTCTCTGGAATAGTACTGCCGAGTTTATTGAAAAACGCATCACCAGCGTTCATTCCATTCAAAACACCGATGTTACCGGCATAACCATAAGGCAATATTGCTTGTGCCCCGTATTTTTCAATGATGGCACGCCATTTACTACCTATCTCGGTTAAAGCGTCACTCCAGCTAACCCTCTCAAACTTACCACTACCTTTTGCTCCAACTCTGCGCAGGGGATAAAGAACCCGCTCTCCGTTATAATGGTGTTTTTCGAAATCTTTAATTTTTACGCATAATCGTCCACGAGTAAAACCATGATCCGGGTTACCGCGCACACCTGTTAAACGGCCATCCTTCACCTGATACAACATCGAACAAGCGTCCGGACAATCATGGGGACAGGCACCGAAGCGTGTCTCGATTTTTTCGTCCTCTGTTACTTTCATTTACAAGTCCTTACCAAAGCTAATCCAATTCATTTAGAACCTCCAGCGATTTCCAGACAATCCGCAAACCTGTAACTACTATCCATATATTTGCAAGATCATGATGAAATAAGCTCCAAATAATTGGTCTCAGACTATCTAACTGCGGTGGCATCTATTTCAATCATGATATCAGGGTGAAACAGCGAAGCCACACCAAGCAGTGTTGAAGCTGGCCGGCAACCCGCTTTTGTAAAACGCTCTGTTATCAAATGAATACTCTGCATAAAACTACTCGGATCAGTCGTATAGTAGTTCAGCCTGACGATATCCTTTAGCTCCATATCTGCTTGCGCCAATACTGTTTCCAGATTATCCAGCGTCAGTTCAATCTGTGCTGCCATATCGCCTGCGTGTAGCGGGTTTCCATCAGCAGCCATTGAAGCTTGACCCGAACAATAAAGCGTACGGCTGGCTTCCGTGACATTGTTCGCCTGTACGAAACCGAATTGGTCCTGCCACTTCCACGGATTGATGATTTCTCTGTTCATATGCTTATTCTCCTCGCCTGTACTTGATTTGACCCAAATGCTAAAAATCACCTAAGTGATTGATATAAATTAATTTATTTGCCAACGATGTGTCAATTTTCGCTGCATGACTATGTATAGAATTCCCGGGTGTTTACATCAGTCTTCATATTCCACTAGAATAATCTGTGGTGGCAGAGTTTCGTTCGCCGAATTAGTCTAGGTTTAATAGAGGAATGAGCACAA